>JAPUKM010000001.1 GCA_027295645.1 Chloroflexota bacterium
CTGATTGACATGAAGAGCCCCGGCCTCACGGTCAATCCCATCATCGATATGTCGGGGTTCCACCGGTTCAACCAGGTCTTCTTCGACAACGTCCGCGTGCCCAAGACCAACATGGTGGGAGAGGTCAACCGGGGCTGGTACGTCGGCGCTACACTCCTCGACTTCGAACGCTCCGGCGTTCAGTACTCCGCCAGCAGCCAGAGGGCGTTGGAAGAGATGGTCCAGTACGCCAGGGAGACGAAGCGCAACGGACGTCCCCTGGCTGAGGACCCTACCGTTCGCGACCGGCTGGCACAGCTAGCCGTAGAGATAGAGGTCAGCCGGATGCTCTCCTACCACATCGCCTGGATGCAGAGCCAGGGCCAGGTTCCCAATAAGGAGGCATCCATCGGCAAGCTCTTCGGCACAGAGCTCCAGCAACGGGTGGCCTCCATCTGGTTGGGTCTCCTGGGGCCGTATGCCCAGCTCAAGCCGAAGTCCAAGCTGGCCCCCTTCCAGGGTTACGCCGTGCAGTCCTTTCTCTCCAGCTTCTCCATGACCATCGCCGGAGGAACGTCGGAGATCCAGCGCAACATCATCGCAACCAGCGGCCTCGGCCTGCCGAGGGGCTGACCGATGCGCCTACCATGGACGATTGCATCTTCTGCCAGATAGGGCAAACCCAGGCCGATACGCACCTCTACTCGGACGAGCGGTGCTTTGTCATCCGGGACATCGCGCCCTCTGCCCCCACCCATCTGCTGGTCATTCCCCGCCAGCACGTCACATCCTTGCAAGCCGCCGACCCGGCGCAGGAGGTCCTGCTAAGCCACCTCATCACCATCGCAGAGCAGATGGCGCGCCAAGAGCAGGTGCACCAAAGCGGCTACCGCCTGGTGATCAACCAGGGGCGGGACGCGGGGCAAGGAGTGGACCACCTGCACCTCCACGTCCTGGGAGGCAAGCAGCTTCCTCCCCTTGGCTAGCCCGTGGAGAGCTCCCTTCATAGACTCAGAGAGGTGATACGGGCGCTGCCCCAGGGGCTACAGGACCACCTGGAGCGTGTCAGGGAGAGCGCCCTTGCGCTGGCGACCATCCATAGCGTTCCTCTCGAAGCCGTAGAGCTGGCCGCCCTGGGCCACGACCTGGCCCGGACCTACTCCGCGGAAGCGCTGCTGGCGCGGGCCCAGGAGTGGCGGCTGGACGTCCATCCGGTCGAGGAGCAGGTCCCCATCCTTCTCCACGGCCCGGTGGCGGCGGAGATGCTGCGCCGACAGTGCGGTGTGGAGGATGCCCGTGTGTTGGAGGCGGTGCGATGGCACTCCACAGCAGCCCCCGGCATGGGGCCCGTGGGGCTGGTGGTATTCCTGGCGGACAAGCTGGAGCCTCACAAGCTCCGACGCTCCCCGAAGCTCACGGGGATTGCAGAGGTGGCCAAGGTCAGCCTGGAGCGGGCTGTGGCTGACTACCTTGCGTTGGAGATGACCGTGCTCCTGAAGGAGGGAAGGCTCGTACACCCCACATCCGTAGAGGCGCGGAACCATCTTCTAAACGCCCTTGCCGAGGTTCCGGATGCCTAGCTGCTAGAAGAGGCCGCACGGTGTGTCGCGGCCTCCCTGTCCACCAGGCGCACCTCAGACCCCTGCACCGGCGTCTCGCAGGTATCGCATTGATAGGCTACCCGCAGCAGAGAGCCGCACCCCATGTGCATCAGCGCCGTGGAGTCGGTCAGATACTTTGCTCCCCAGGCCGCCAGCGCACCCACCACAACGCCCAGCTCGTGTCCCTTTTTCGTCAGATAGTACTCGGCGCGAGGGGGGTGGTCGCTGTAGGACCGCCGTTCCACAATGTCGTTGGCCACCAGGCGCTTCAGCCGGCCTGAGAGGACGTTGGGAGCGATTCCATGGACCGAGTCCCGGAGATCAGCGAAGCGATGACATCCACGGAGCAGGTCTTGGAGGATCAGGAGCGTCCAGCGCTCACCCACCACCTCCAGCGTCTTGGCGACCGGGCCCGATAGGCCGTACGTCTTCGGCAAGATCGGCCTCCTTTGCGTCACGACGATTGTACCAGGGCACTTGACCCCTGACCAGTAGGTTGTGATAAACTACTCTCTTGCATGACGCACTTCGCTCTGAACCCGTATTCAGACTCATCTGCAAGCGAATTATGAACCTGCGGTCCAGACCAAGCCTGCTCAGGTTCTCCGCTTTCCTGGCCGTGGCCAGCCTGGTCGCCGTTGCCTGTGGCACCGACGATGCGTCGACTCCAACGGTGACCATCCCTTCAACCACCGAGGCGTCAAAGCCGCAGCAGGGTGGGGTGCTCCGACGGGTGGTGTTCACCGACCCCTTCAGCTTCGACCTTCACTCCTCCTCCTCCTCCGTCGTCCTGATGACCGGCGCCCACTTCTACAACAACCTTCTCTGGAACCCCGGCGGTACAGCCATCGAATGTGACGTCTGCTCCTCCTGGAACGTGGAGGATGGCGGCAAAAGGATGCTCTTCCACCTGCGGGACAACGTGGCCTTTGCAGACGGCCACCTGCTCACCTCCAGTGACGTGAAGTACTCCCTTCAGAAGATGATGGGCCTGGTGGACGACATCGTCTCTCCAAGGGCGGGCGTCATCAAGGAGTACATCGAGAGCATCGATACGCCCGACGATGCGACGGTGGCGCTCAACCTGTACCGCCCGGCGGCCGCCCTGCCCGCTATGCTGACCATGCAGTTCGCCTCCATGGTCAAGGAGGGAACCACCCGGCAGGACCTCAATGAGGCTCCTGATGGCACCGGGGCCTTCCTGCTCAAAAGCTGGGAGTCCGGCTCCAAGCTGGTTCTGGAGCGCAACCCCAACTACTTCAAAGAGGGGTTGCCCTACCTGGACGAGCTCCATCTCATCATCATCGGCAACCCCGTGGCAGGTCGCTCCGCCTTCCTCACCAACCTGCTGGACATCGGCGCCGGCCCCAACAACGACACCCTCTCACAGTACGAGGCCAAGCGGGCCGCAGGAGATATCGACTGGGTGGAGGAGATCAGCGAGTTCAGGCCCCAGGGCGTGATGATGAACGTCACGCAGCCTCCCTTCGACGATATCCTGCTGCGCCAGGCCGTCAACCTTGCCATCGATCGGTGGGGCTACATGCAGGTGGTCCACGAGAACCGTGCCGAGCCGGCCCTTATCTTCCGCGCGGGCATAGGCTCCATGCGGACTACCGAAGAGATCATCAGCTTCCCCGGCTTTGCCCAGGGAGGGGCCAAGGATGCGGAGCGGGAGCAGGCCCGCAACCTTCTGGCCCAGGCCGGGTTCCCGGACGGTCTGGACGTGGTGCTCACCGTCCGGAACGCCCCGGACTACAGAATCCAGGGCGAGTTCCTGAGCGGGGAGCTGGCCAAAATCGGCATCAGGACCACCCTGGAGCTGGTGGAGAGCGCGGCGCTCTTCCCCAAAGTGGCCAGGCTGGACTACTCCATCTGGGGCTACTGGTTCGGACAGACCACCAACGATCCCGACGAGATGTGGGCCTCCTATTTCCTTACCGATGGCTCCCGAAACTATCTCGGCTACTCCAACCCGGAGGTGGACCGCCTGTTTGTCCAGCAGTCGCTGGAGTTGGATCCGGTGGAGCGGGCCAGTCAGAACCGCCAGCTAGAGGACATCATCCTGGCCGACCTTCCCTTCGCCCCCACCGTGGACCACAAGCGGACGCTGGGATGGTGGACCCAGGCTCACGGGTTCAAGGAGAGCCGCGGCATCACCCGCTATACCACCTACCGCGGCGAGCTATGGTGGACCTCCATACAGTAGTCACCGGACGGGCTGGCCGTTCGCTAGACCAGACACTCCCCAGGCCACCACCTTTCCGTCCCTACAATCACGTCGGCGGAAGGAGTCCCAGAAATCCTACGTCGGTTACGCCAACGGCCTATGGTGCCGCCCCCGCCGTGAAGAACCCAACCTCCGTGATGGTCTTGTTTCCGCTGACCTCTACCGCCAACACCTCGAACACGTATTCGGTGCCCGGAATCAGGAGCTCCGGAGGAATCCGGAACTCGGTGACTGTGGACCTCAAGCCCGCTCCGCCCCGGAAGCATGACGTCCAGGATTATCACGTCAAACTCCGCCACGTCAGGCCAGTGGGACCCCTCGTAACCATCGTAGGCGACATCTACAGCATAGCCCTGCTCCGCCAGTCCGCGGGTGACAAA
>JAPUKM010000010.1 GCA_027295645.1 Chloroflexota bacterium
GTGTGCCACATTGCCCTGGAACGGGGTTCCTGCCCACATCCTGCATCGACTTCAGCAATCGCTTTTGGAAAAAGGCAACGCCGCCGCCCCTACATCTCCGCTTGCTTTTCACCGGAGAGGTAGGCCTCCGGCTCCTTGGAGAAGGCCACACGACACCCCGGCCCACAGAAGTAGTAGGTCCTCCCTTCATGCACGTGGGTGCCTCCGGGTGCCTTCCCAACATCCACCGTCATGTGGCAGACGGGGTCCTCCGCGGTCTCTCCACGGCCAAAGAGGTTGCGTAGCTTGCTTACCATCGTATCCCTCCTCACGCCTTCACAGGCGCTTCGCTCTTGGATACCTCAATGATGCGCTGTACCAGATGCGCCGGCACCTCTTCGTACCGGGTGAACTCCGTCTTGAATCGGCCGCGTCCCTGGGTCATTGAGCGCAGGTCTGTGGCGTACCTGGCGACCTCCGCCTGAGGCGCCTCCGCCTCTATGGTGGTTACCCCGCCACTTGGCGTCATCCCCAGGATACGCGCGCGCTTGCCGTTCAGGTCACCCATCACTTCGCCCGTGAAGGAGTCCGGCACCGTGACCTCTATGAACATGATGGGCTCCAACAGCACCGGGCTGGCTTCAGCGAACCCCTTCTTGAGGGCGTAGGAGCCCGCGATCTCGAAGGCCATCCCAGAGGAGTCCACCGGGTGAGAGCTTCCGTCGTAGAGCACCACCTTCAGGTCAACGATGGGGTAGCCCGCCACCACACCCTCCTGCAGAGATTTCATGATGCCCTTCTCCACGGAGGGGATGTACTCTTTGGGAACGTTACCGCCCACCACACGGTGCCCGAACTCAAAGCCGCCGCCCCGGGGCAACGGCTCCAGCTCAATCTTCACATGGCCGTACTGGCCGTGCCCCCCCGTCTGCTTCTTGTGCTTGTACTCCGTCTTCATGGTAACCGAGATGGTCTCCATGTACGCCACTTTGGGTACGGTGGCCTCCATCTCCACGCCGAACTTCCGCTTTGCCTTCTCCACCGCCACGCCGATGTGCGTATCTCCCATGCCGTCCAGCAGGGTCTCTCCCGTGGCCGATTCCCGACGGAAGTGGAGGCTCGGGTCCTCCTCTACCAGCCGGGCGAGGACATTGGACATCTTGTCGAAGTCAGCCTTGCTCTTGGGATGGATGGCAGAGACGTTCACCGGGTCTGGAAAACGGATAGGCTCAAGCGTCAGGGCCTGGTCGCGCTGGGTGAGGGAATCGCCCGTTGAGGTGGCCGCAAGCTTGGCCACGCCGCCGATGTCGCCCGCGACGAGCACGGTGGTCTGCTCCTGCGTCTTCCCACGCAGCGTGAAGAGCTGTCCAATGCGCTCCGCCTGTCCCTTCTGGCTGTTCCACACCTGGGAATCGCTCTTTATGGTGCCGCTGAATACCCGCAGATATGAGAGGGTGCCGACATACGGGTCCGCGGTGGTCTTGAACACCAACGTCGCCAGAGGGCCGTCGGCCCGCGCCTCAAGCTGCACCTCTCCATCCGCCGTGTTTGCCATCGGCGCTGTCGCCTCCACGGGCGATGGCAGCAAGTTCACCACCGCATCCAGCAGCTCTGTGATACCCTCGCCCTTGATCGTCGAGCCGGCCATGACCGGCACAATCTGCCCGGACAGCATCCCCTTCTTGAGGCCCGCTGCCAGCTCCTCCCGGGTTATCTCCTCACCCTCCAGGTACCTGGTCATCAGATCGTCGTCGGTCTCCACCACCGTCTCTACCATGCTGCCCCGCAACCGTTCGACATCCGCGGCCACCGATGCCGGAACATCGGCGGGAGGGTTCATCAGATCGATAATGCCCTCGAACTGCTGCTGGGCGCCGATCGCCACCTGAATAGCGGTGCACCCCTTCCCCAGGACCTGCTGAATGCTCTCAAGGGCACGGTCAAAGTCGGCGTTCTCCCGGTCCATCTTGTTGATGAAGATGATACGGGGCAGGCCCGCCTCCTCGCACATCCGCCAGACCTCCTGCGTCCCCACCTCAACTCCGGCGTGGGCCGCAACCACCACCACCGCGGCATCCGCCGCCTTCAGACCGGAGATCGCTTCGCCCACGAAGTCCGGGTAGCCCGGCGTATCGATGACGTTGATCTTGTGATCGCTCCAGAGACACGGCGCCAGGGCGGTCTGAATGCTGCTGCTACGCTTGATCTCCTCGGGCTCGTAGTCGGTCACCGTTGTCCCATCATCCACCCGGCCCTGGCGGCTGATGGCGCCCGATGCAAGGAGCATTGCCTCCGTAATCGATGTCTTACCCGCCCCAGAGTGAGATACCAAAGCAATGTTGCGAAGATACTGAGTATCTAAAGCGGACATATCTCCCCCCTCTCAAGAGCCACTCTGGCTGGCCGCCATTGTGGTCATGGCAGCGCCTCTGCATGACGGAGTCCCCTCAGCGTATGCTATCATAGTTAAAGGTATCCTCATGCGCCGCCTTCTGGCCTCCTACCTTCTCCTCCTCATCTTCCTCTCCGCAACCGGCAGCGACGTCCTGCGAATCTCTCCCGTAGAGGAGATCTCTGTCCGCTACCGCTTCAATCTGGTTGGCTGGGAGGTGGCCAATTTCCCGGCCAAGTGGCTCCGCGAGCTGCAAGACGTTGTCTTCCCATTCACCCGGCAGGATGGCACTGAGCTGGAGGATATCCTCGAGTATTTCAGCCTGGGAGACGAGGCCAACCGGCTGCAAGCACAGATCAATGAAGCGGCTGCCGCGGGAGACGCTACCACAGAGCTGGAGCGCCAGCTACAAGAGGTCCAGCGCCGGCGCGACTCTCTGCGCTCCGATGTGGAGCGGCTTCTGGAGGCGGAGCTCAGCGCCGCTCTCCGGGAGGAGGGTATCCCCTCCAGAATCGGCGGCCTCATCTTCCCACCCGTGGACTTCGTGCTGGACCGGCCGCCGCGGGTGCTGAGCGTATCGCCTCGGGACCGCATTCTCCTGACGGAAGACATATTCCTGGTCCCGGATATGTCAGTAGAGGAGCAGGAGGCGCTGGAGGAGCGCATCTCCCAGGAGCAGGAGGTGTCGGCACTGGTGGACAGCCTAGGAGGCCTCTCCACCTACCCCAGCTTCATCACCCCTACCGACCTGCGCTCCACCCTCAGCATCGCCGCACACGAGTGGCTCCACCACTACCTCTTCTTCCGCCCCCTGGGACAGAACATGCACCGTGATGACGACATAAGGACGCTCAACGAGACCACGGCAAACGTCTTCGGCGACGAGCTGGGAGACCGCATCTACACCCGCATAACCGGCGAGGAGCTCCCGGAGCGGATACGGGGCACCGAGGAGGAGTGCAGGGAACCCCGGTTCTGCTTCGACAGGGAGATGCGCCGTACCCGTCTGCGCGTGGAGGAGCTTCTGGACCAGGGGGAGATTCTCAAAGCGGAGGCCTACATGGAGGAGCGACGCCAGCTCTTCGTGGAGAACGGCTACCATATCCGCAAAATAAACCAGGCCTACTTCGCACGGCGGGGAGCCTACGCGGACGATCCGGCCTCCATCAGCCCCATCTTCGACCAGCTTACGGAGCTACGGGGGCTGAGCGACTCCCTCGCCCGGTTCATCCACACCGTCTCCGGCGTTTCCGGCTACAATGGATTCAACGAGCTGCTAACCGAGTTGCGAGGCTGACGCCGGTCGCTCCAGAACCTCTCAAATGATCCCTTCACTACCAACCAGCCTCTTGGCTTGCCTGACCACCGCCACTCTTCTTGCGGTTGCATGCGCGGGAGACCCGACGCCCACGCCTGCCCAGGAGCCTGTCTCTCTCGACGGCTCCCCGCAGACCCCGTGGGTCCGCGACAGAATTCTGGCCATTGAGGGGCTGTACCGCTTCACTGAAGCCGGACAGGCCTGGCTGGAGGGGTACGACCTGCGGCAGATGGAGGGACAGCCCGGCTGGTTCGGAAGCTTCGGTTATCAGCGCTGGGCCGGCGTTGGCCAGGCCATCCCGGACCGCGTCCTCCATGAGTTGAGCCACTCCTACTACGGCGCGTTCACCATCACCGGGCGTCCGGAGCTGAGCTGGGAGACACCGGAGGGCGATGAGGTCTCCCCCGCCCTGCTACAGTATCGCGCCGACCTGGCGACCTTCATGTCCCAGCCCCCGGACGCCTATGAGGCGCTTCGGGAGCGATTCAGAAACCTGCCGAACCTATCCAAGGGGCAGTACCCGGACCTCCATCACTTTGGAGAGGCCGACCTGATCTTCGCCGTGGGGGGCAACCTCAATCTCATCCCGCCCATCCTGGTGAAATACTTCGACCAGTTTCTCCTTTCGGGAGAGATCCAAACGTGGAACGAGACGCTCCGCTGGTACCTGGGCCTCTCCGACGGCAATACGAGAATAGCCGACGGCCAGATTGGCATCGCTCACTTCCCCCGCACGGGCTACGAGGCCATGGAGCCGCTGAGCGCCGCAGATGTCCCCCAACAGTTCCAAGCGATCCTGGAAGGAGAGGAGCAGCAGCGGCTGAGCGATTTCGCCCAGCAATACGACCTCATCAAGCGAGAGCGGTTCAGCCTCACGGACGCCGCCTCCGTTGACGGCGACTTCAAGTTCTGGCGTCGCCTGCTCAGGGAGGTGTTGGAGCTTCATCGCAAGCACCCGGACGTGCTCGCCCAGGCCGGAGGGCAGGGGATAAACATCGCCAGCGTCCTGGACACCCTGCTGGAGGCGGAGCGCCTCTCTCCCCAAGAGCAGGCCCGGCTGCTCAGACCCAGGCTCCAGGAGCCGCTGGTAAGCGACTTCCTCGCGCTGCTGCACAGCAGAGCACTGGTCGAGCTCCTCGCCAGAGAGCCGCAGGAGGCCTCCGATGCACCCGTGCAGGACGTCATCGGCAAGTTCACCGAGAAGCTCCGTCACTTCATTGAGGCCGTCGATTCCGTCGCGACCATCGGGCGGAACGACCCCGACCGTGGAGTCCGTGAGCTTGAGGAGTTCCTTGCGGGTCTGGACGACGATGAGCAGAGGAGAAACCTGGACCTCATCTTGGACCTGCTGTGGGAGGTCGACCCGGAGCTGGCCGGTGAACTGGTCAACGGTATGAGCGACGCCGCCATTCTCCAGATCCTGAACAATAACCCCGGGGCCACTATGAACGGCCATGTCCGCCCCCAGCGCCTGCTGACCGCTCTCAACATCACCATTGACGCTTCACAAGGACAGCTTACGGATGGGATGAGATCGCTGCTGGGCAACACCTCCGGAAACGCCCAGATCGATGCTCCCTTCACCGGGCTGGCCTACGATGTCGTCGCTCAGCGAGCTACCCAGGCCCCCCGAGAGACCATGGCCGTGCTGCAAGAGGCGCAGGTCCGCCTCTCGGCACAGCCATTCACCGGATTCATCGCCAGCCGGCCACAGGCTGCCTCCGCCATCCTGAGCGCCGACCTGGACGGAGCGGCTGAGCTCATCGCCAGCCGCCAGGGCCACGGAGAAACTCCACAGCGGGTCATCCACACCCTCATCCTCTACGACCCCGTACTGGCCGGGAAGATTGTCGCCACGCTGAGCGCCAGGGGAGAGGAGGAGATCGTGGCGGAGGCGCTCATCATCTTCGCATCAGATTCCCGCAGACTGGAGGCCAACCGATCGGCGGACCTTTCGCTGGAGAACGACAGGCGGTTCCTCCAACACCTCATTGACGCCAAGGGGGCCGCGTGGGTGCGGCAGCGTATGGAGAGCGCCATACGCACATACGACCAGCGCATCCGCGATGGCACCATGGACCCCGGGTTCCTGACGGCCTACGCTGAAACGCTGCAAAGGATCATCGATCTGGAAACGGAGCCGTCCCGCAGGCGTCTCCTTGAACAGACCTTTGACGGAGCCTTCGAAGCCACCACCGGCGGGGCGTTATCTGCCTACTGACCTGGAGAGACCCGCACAACATTCCTTGTCCGCAACCAACCCCTGTGCTATCATCTCTTCGTGAGCGCGGGAGCCGTAGCGAGCCACCAAATAGACGTCCGGATCTTCCCCGCATTTCGAGGAAAAGCATCGGGCCCTCGGCTTCGGCTCGTGGCCCAGCAGGCCCTGGAGGCCGGCCACGGACCAACCAACGTCTCCCTCAGTCTCAGCCTCGCCCTCGCCGACGACGAGACCGTCCGACGGCTGAACCGTGACTACCGCGGCCTGGACGAGACCACCGATGTCCTGGCCTTCGCCTTCCACCATCCGGGACACTACGAGGGAGAAGGGGAGCCACCGCCTATTCCAGAGGATGATCCTTTCACAGTTGCCCCGCAGGGAGAGGACTTCCTCGGCGAGGTGGTCATCTCCTATCCCCAGTGCGTCCGCCAGGCCCAATCCGAGGGGCGCAACATCGACGAGGAGCTGGCCCTGCTGGTGACACACGGCGTCCTCCATATCCTGGGCTACGACCACCTCACCCCAGACGAGGAGCGCGTCATGCGTGAGCGTGAGGCGGCGGCTCTGGCCGCAGTCGGCCCCCACCGGGAGCGACTATGACCTCCCAGGTGTACTACCGCAAGTGGCGGCCACAGCGTCTCGCCGACCTGGTGGGCCAGGAGCCGGTGGCCCGGACCCTCAGACAGGCCCTGGTCCAGAAACGGCTGGCCCACGCCTATCTCCTCTGCGGGCCACGCGGCACCGGCAAGACCAGCACTGCCCGCATCCTGGCCATGGCCATCAACTGCCTCAACCCCCAGGAGGACGGGGAGCCCGATAACGCCTGCCACCTGTGTACGGCCATCGCCGAGGGACGCTCCCTGGACCTGATCGAGATCGACGCCGCCAGCAACCGCGGCATCGACGAGATCCGAAGCCTCCGCGAGAAGGTGCGCTACGCCCCCAGCGAGTCCGCCTACAAGGTGTACGTCCTGGACGAGGCCCATATGCTCACCGACGCCGCAGCGGACGCCCTCCTGAAGACCCTGGAGGAGCCACCGCCACACGTCATCTTCATCCTGGCCACCACCGACCCCCAGCGCCTGCCGGCGACCATCACCTCCCGCTGCCAGCGGTTCGACTTCCGCCGCATCTCGCCCACCGCCATGGCGGAGCGGCTGCACCAGATAGCGGCGGCCGAGGGTATCACCGTGGAACCGGAGGCGCTCCGGGCGCTGACCCGCAGCGCTACGGGCAGCCTCCGCGACGCCGAGAACCTGCTGGAGCAGGCGGTGACCTCCTTCGGCGACTCTATCTCCCATGAGCAGGTGCGGCAGCTCCTGGGCATCGCCGCCGACGACAGGGCGCGCACCCTAGCCGGGCATCTGCTGCGCAGAGAGACCGCTCCGGCCCTATCCCTCATCAACTCCATCGCCGCCGAGGGCCTGGACCTGCGCCAGTTCCACAGGCTGGTTGTGGAGGAGTTGCGAGAGCTTCTGCACCTCAAGTCGGGTGCTCAGGGAATGGTTGACCAGCCCAAGGAGGTGCTCCAGGAGCAGACGGCGCTGATACAGGACGTCCCACTGGAGCGGCTGCTGTATACCCTGCGACTGCTGGGACAGGTGAGCTTCCGCCACGATACGCCCGGCGCGCTGCCCCTGGAGCTGGCGGTGGTGGAGTGCGCCCTGGACCAGCCCCCCCAAGCGAAAGCCCCTCCCATAGCGGCGGAGAGCCGGCCCTCCATACCCGCTCCCACTCCTGCCACTCCTCCTGCGGCTCCGCCCCAGAGGGCGGCGGACACGGCCAGCCGACCCGCTGCGCCGGCCCAACCTCCCCCTTCCGAGGCTCCATCTCCAAAGGCGACACCCGCAGCCCAGAAGCCGCCCAGTCCTCCCGTTCCGCCTCCGCCCCCCGCGGAGACGGCAGCGCCCGTTCCCTCCGGCACGGCAACGCCTGCCCCACCGAGACAAAGAGACGAGCAGTGGGAGGAGCTCATCAGGACGCTGAGCCGTTCCAAAGGCCGCAGGTTTAACCTGGGGGCCCTGCTTCGCGCCTGCCGCCAGCACCGCCTGGAGGACGACACTCTGACTCTGGAGTTCACCCACCGCTCCAACATGGAGCGGATGCAGGAGGAGATGGACTACCCGGAGAGCCGGCGTACCTTCATGGACGCCGTCGCCAGCGCCCTGGGAACCACCTCATCCTTGAACCTGGCCTTCACAGCGGACAACGGCCATCCGGACGCCCCATCGGCGCAGGCGAGCCCCCTGGTCATGGCGGCGGTGAATATGGGTGGCAAGATCCTCGACACAACACACGATAAAGACGATAGAGACGAGACCCCACCCCAAGAGGAGCGAGACGATGAATAGGAACATCCTCCGACAGGCCCAGCAGATGCAGCAACGGCTCGCAAAGGTCCAGGAGGAGCTGGAGCATGAAACGGTGGAGGCCTCCGCCGGGGGTGGCGTCGTCACAGCCGTCGTCAGTGGTAAGCAGCAGCTCCAGTCGATCAAGATAGATCCTGCCGCAGTAGACCCACAGGACGTAGGTATGCTGGAGGACCTGGTGCTGGCGGCGGTCAACGAAGCCATGGACAAGGCCCAGCAACTCGCCGCCAGCCGTATGGGAGCCATCACCGGCGGCATGAACATCCCCGGCCTGACGTAAGGTTTGCCATGAACAGCGATTTTCTCCCCGCAGCTGCACCCGTGGCCGATCTCATTGAGGAGTTCCACAAGCTGCCCGGTATCGGCTCTAAGAGCGCCCAGCGCCTCACCTACTATCTGGTGCGGATGCCCCAGGAGGAGGCCCGCAAACTGGCAGAGACCATCCTTGCGGTGAAGGAGCGGATCATCTTCTGCTCCCAGTGCCAGAACATCTCCGAGGTGGACCCCTGCCCCATCTGCACCAACCCGGAACGAGACCGGAGCATGATCTGCGTCCTGGAGGAGCCCCTGGACGTGCTGGCCCTGGAGCGCACCCACTGCTACAAGGGCCTGTATCACGTCCTCCACGGGGCCATCTCCCCCATGAACGGCATCGGCCCGGAGGAGCTCCGCTTGCGGGAGCTGCTGGACCGCCTCAAGGACGGCTCCGTACAGGAGGTTGTCCTGGCCACCAACCCCAACCTGGAGGGTGAGGCCACCGCGATGTACATCCACCGCCTCATCTCACCCCTCATCCCCAAGGTCACCCGCCTGGCCCGTGGCCTGCCGGTGGGCGGCGACCTGGAGTACGCCGACGAGGTGACCCTTACCCGCGCGTTTCAAGGTCGGCAGGAGTTTTAGCTATGCGCTCCTGGCACGTCCTGTATCAACGCAAGACTCCAGAGTTAACCGTGGAAAAGGAGTTTTAGGCGTGCCCAGGCCCCACGTTTACAACACCCAGGCCATTGTCCTACGCTCCAGCCCCCTGGGCGAGGCCGACCGGCTGCTCACCATCTTCACCTCCGACCTCGGCAAGCTGCGGGTCTCGGCCCGCGGTGTCCGGCGGCCCACCAGCAAGCTGGGCGGGCACCTGGACCCGCTGACATGCTCCGCCATCACAGTAGCCAGGGGCAAGACCCTGGATACCATCACCTCCGCGGACACCCTGAAGTCATTCCTCCCGCTCAAGAGCGACCTGGAACGGCTCGCCCACGGCCTGTACCTGGCGGAGCTGGTGGATGCCCTGAACCCACTGGAGGCCCCCAACTCATCGGCCTACAGCCTGCTGCTGGAGGGCCTTGAAGGGCTGGGCGGCACGTCCAACCCCGATCTCCTCCTGCGACACCTGGAGCTACGACTCCTGGCCCACACCGGCTTCCTCCCGGAGCTCCATAGCTGCGTGGAGTGCCACGCAGCCCTTACCCCCGGCAACCACCTCTTCAGCCCGCAGGCCGGCGGCGTGCTGTGCCCGACATGCCGTCCACTGCATGCCGATGCCGTCCACCTTTCGGTGGAGGCCCTCAAGGTGGTACGCTATCTTAGCTCGGCGACGGGCGAGTCTGCGATACGGCTCAGAGTACCGAAGCCCCTGGCAAGAGAGGTGGCCGGCCTGACCAGCGCCTTTCTGCGCCACGTCCTGGAGCGAGAGGTGCGCTCTCTGGCCTTCCTCCGACTGGTGGGCCACGGAGCACCGGACGAAGCCGTCTCATCAGCGAGCAGCTAGCAACTATGCCTAAGCTCCGACGAAAGAAACCCCAGGGGAAGCTCCACTTCAAGAAGATTCTCATCGCCAACCGCGGTGAGATAGCCTGCCGCATCATTCGCACCTGCCGCGCCCTCCACATCAAGACCGTGGCCGTCTACTCCGAAGCCGACGCCGGCGCCCTCCACGTGCAGATGGCCGACGAGGCCGTCGCCATTGGCCCACCGCCGCCCTCGGAGAGCTACTTGAACATTGAGGCCATCATGCGCGCCGTCGTAGAGACCGGAGCGGAGGCGGTCCACCCCGGCTACGGCTTCCTCTCCGAGAACGCCGACTTTGTCCTGGCCTGCGAGAAGGCCGGCATCCGGTTCATCGGCCCCTCCGGCGAGGTTATGGAACGCATGAAGGATAAGGCTCAGGCCCGTGGGCTTGCGAAGGCGGCCGGGCTGCCGCTGCTCCCCGGCACCGACGCCGGGAACACCAACGAGCAGATCATGGACCTGGCCCAGGAGATAGGCTTCCCCGTCATGGTCAAGGCGGCCTACGGCGGCGGCGGCATCGGCATCAGAATCGTGGAGTCCCCTGACCAGCTTCAGGAGGGCATCGAACGGGCCAGTTCGCTCGCCCAGAGCGCCTTCGGCAACGCCCACCTCTACCTGGAGAAGTATCTGAATGCGCCCTCCCACGTGGAGGTGCAGGTCCTGGCCGACCAGCACGGCAACGCCATCCACCTGTTCGAACGGGACTGCTCCGTTCAGCGACGGAACCAGAAGGTGATCGAAGAGACCCCCTGTATCAAGCTGGACGACGCCCAACGCCAGGAGATGTACCAGGCTGCTCTCAACCTGGTACGCCACATCGGCTACACCAACGCAGGCACCGTCGAGTTCCTGGTCGATCAGGACGGCAACTTCTACTTCATAGAGATGAACACCCGCCTCCAGGTTGAGCACCCCATCACAGAGATGGTCACCAACCTTGACATAGTGGAGTGGCAGATCCGCATTGCCGCGGGGGAGCCGCTCACGCTCTCACAGAAGAAGATGCGCTCCAACGGCCACGCCATAGAGGCCCGGATCTACCCGGAGGACCCCGCCACCTCCCTGCCCACCACCGGCACCGTCGGAAAGGTCAAGCAGCCAAAGGGCGACCACGTGCGCATCGACGGCAGCATCTTTCGCGGCTACGAGGTCCTGCCCCACTACGACTCCCTTATGGCCAAGGTTATTACCTGGGGAGAGACCCGGGAGGAGGCGATCTCCACCCTCTACAAGGCGCTGGAGCGGTATCGCATTCCGGGCGTCACCACCAACATCCCCCTGGTCCAGCGGGCGCTCTCCCATCCCGACTTCGCGAGTGGCGCCTACTCCACGCAGCTCCTTTCTCGACTCGATAGCCAGGACGGGGCGGAAATCCCGGAGGAGGAGGTTGTTGCCGCCGTGGTCGCCGCGCTTGGCTCGATGTTTGGCACGCAGCCGCAGCGTCGCGCCAGCTCATGGAAGACATACGGTCGCGCCCAGCAGATGGGCTCGCTCTCAGGCCGTGGTGGCCGATGGTAGCACGGCGCATCAGAGTCAAGGTGCGGGGCAAGTGGCACACCGTCGAGGTGCCGGACCCCGAGCAATACCCCCTTCACGTCATTGTGGACGGCGAGTCCATGGAGGTGGAGATAGAACCGGACTCCCAGGGGGCGGACCCCGCCAGGACCAGGCCGGCATCACGTCCTCAGCCCACCCAAACCGACGTGCCCATGGGACTACAGGGAATCATTGAAAGCGACTCCAAGCTGGTGCGCAGCCCCATGCCCGGGCGGATCGTCTCAGTATCCATTGAGGTGTGGGACAAGCTGTCGGCAGGCGCAGAGCTATGTATCCTGGAGACGATGAAGATGGAGCAGAGCATACAGATCTCCCGCGAAGGGACCGTGCGCGCCGTCTTCATTGAGACCAACCATAACGTTGCCGCAGGCGACCCGCTTATCCAGCTCGACTAGCCGTCACTGTGCCTTCAACAGAGGCTCCACCCGCTGCCAGATGAGCTCCGCCACACGCTCCCTGGGCAGCGTGGCGTCCACCACCAGCCACCGCTCCGGTTCCTCCCTGGCCAGCTCCAGGTAGCCCTCCCGCACACGCTGGTGAAACTCCACGGACTCCTCTTCAAACCGACGTAGGCCCTCTTCATCCATTCGGCCCGGCGAGGAGCCTACTCCTTCATCGAATAGCATTGCCCCCTGCGCTTGAACGCGACTCAGGCCCTTTTCAGGATCGATGTTGAGCAAGACTACCAGACTAGGGTCATTCCCCTGAGTGGTTACCCTGTTTAACTGTTGAATCAGGTCTAGCGGCAGGCCTCTTCCATAGCCTTGATATGCAATAGTTGATGCCGTGTAACGGTCACATACCACAACCCGCTCTTTTTTCAGAGCTGGGATTAGGGTCTGGTTGACTAGCTCAGTTCGAGCGGCGGAAAAGAGCAGAAGCTCAGTCATAGGGCTCAAACTGGACTTTCGTTTACCACGCTGTGATTTCTGGCTTTCACCATGCTGACTCTTGAGAATACGACGGATCTGATCTCCTGCTGACGTTCCGCCCGGCTCATGTAGCAGAACTGATGAGTGGCCCTCTTGCAGCAGCAGACCGTAAAGAAGACGTGCCTGGGTGGACTTGCCACTGCCCTCGCCTCCCTCAAAGACGATGAAGATCCCCACGCGCTACCCCTCCCCGGAGGAGCGGTAGATGGTCACCCGGCGGTTCTGCGCGCTCCCGTTGCTGGTGCTTCGGAGGTTGTACTCCTCCGCCAGCAGGTGTTGAAGCCGGCGCACGTACGAGCTCTGCGGACTGAGCTCCACGGCCCCCTTGCCGGCAAGAACGCGCTCCACCGCATCCTCGGCCTCCTCTATGGCGGTATCGGGCGATACGCCGGGTGGGCGGTCCCCCCGGGAGCGGGTCAGGTCACGCAGAAACTGCTCTATCTGTGGCAGGCTGTTCTTGCGGATCACATGAACCTGCCTACCCGATGTCTCCGCCTCCACCAGCGCCTGGGGATGCCGTTTGTAGTGGCTCTTGGTCGTCAGGAAGACATCCGCAGCCTGAAGGTCACGGACCACCTTTATCGGCATACGGGCGTTGCGCACCGCCTGCTCCACCTTGCCCCGGTTGACGCCAAAGGGAAAGAGTCTGACAGCCTCTGGTAGAGGGGCCGTGTCCAGTGCAGGGTAAGAGGCCTCCACGACCTGCTCGAAGGCGGTATCGCCGTTTGTCTCTCGCTCCTGCCGCTCCTTACCGACCTCCCCATTCTCATCTATCCAGCGGACTTCGGGTGAGATGGGCACGCCTCGGAGCATCTTGTCCACCACCCTGGCCACCTGGGCATGCACCGCCACCCTCTCCCAACTCCGTATCTCCACCACGATATCAAAGGTGGGCGGAGCCTTCCGTTCCAGGATGGCCTTCTGGGTCCTACGACGCCTGGCCTCCTCGTCGCTCAGGATAACCGACTGGACCCCTCCCACCAGGTCGGAGAGGGTCGGGTTCATGACAAGGTTCTCCAGGATATTGCCATGAGCCGTAGCCACAAGCTGGACACCCCGCTCGGCGATGGTGCGGGCAGCGGCGGCCTCAAGCTCGGTGCCTATCTCATCGATGATGATGACCTCCGGCATGTGGTTCTCCACCGCCTCAATCATCACCGCGTGCTGCAACTCTGGCCTGGGGACCTGCATACGGCGAGCCCGCCCGATAGCCGGGTGGGGAATGTCACCGTCTCCGGCGATCTCATTGGACGTATCCACAATCACAACCCGTTTGCGGGCGTCGTCGGCCAGCACACGGGCCACCTCTCGCAGCATTGTGGTCTTCCCCACGCCCGGTCGGCCCAAGAGCAGGATGTTCTGGCCGGAATTCACCATGTCCTCGATAACCCGCGTGGTGCCGAAGACGTACCGGCCAACCCTGCACGTGATCCCGATCACCTTGCCGTGGCGGTTGCGGATAGCGGATATTCTGTGGAGGGTCCGCTCTATCCCTGCCCGGTTGTCGCCGCCAAAGTCACCCAGGCGGGCCACCACGTACTGGAGGTCATCTTCCGTGACCTCACGGCTATTCAGAATGGTATCCGTATCGGGAAATCGGGCTTCGGCGGGCCGCCCCAGGTCAAGCACAACCTCCAGAAGGTTCCCCATATCCTCACGTTGCCGCAATGGCTCTTTAATATGAGGAGGAAGGATGTCTATCAGGACTTCCAGGTCACCCATACTGCTGTTGAGTGCGCTTTGAGAATTGTTCATAGGCAGAGAGGCCACCGCTACGCTACGCGCTCACCGGCACAGTCGCCGGCTCCTTGATCTGCGCCACCAGCAGCTTCACCATGAGCCGGTAGGTGCCCGACATCTGGAAACCGACACGCTCCAGGGCCTGGCGCAGCGATTCCTGGTGCGCGGGCACCTCCCACTGCACCCCACGAGAACCCGCCTGGTCAAGCACAAGGGCGACCAGACTCCGCAGGTCCTCTCTCCACAGGGGATCGATCATGCTTTGCACTCGGACATACCCGCGACGAGGGTCCAGGCGGACCCACGCCCTGATCTCCCCGTCCTCCTCCACAACCAGCTCCCGGGTCCGTTTACTCCGCGGCTCCTGGGCATCCGCCCATTGCTGAAGCGTCAGCCCTGTTGCTTTTCGCACCTCCGCCGTCGTCGTGGCATTGTAGATTCGGTACAGAGCATGGTCGTCTCCGGATAGCCGAGGACGGTGCCGCTGAAGCGGCGTGGCCCCAACCAGGGCCGCCCGACCCACCAGGGTAAAGACCATGAGAGAGGTGCAGGGGGAAAACCCCGATTTGCGTGCCTCATCCACCAGACGTCCTTCATCGGGCAGGAGCAGGAAAAGGCGCTCCGCACCATGCTCTCCGGCGTGGCCTGCCAACGTCTCCAGGAGCTTGCCACAGCTCTGCTCGTCGTCACGTACCACAACCAGCTGGCACACTCCCCACGATGTAGACCCGGCGCGCCGGCAGGCGGATGCGAGGCCCGTGATACGCCCGCCATCGATCGCCCCAAAGATGTTCTCCCTGTGGTGCTCCACAAACCTGTCCAACAGAAAGGCCGGGAGGGCAAAGGGTGGATGTCCACTGAGAGCGGATTGAGACAGCGCCTCCGGGACGCGGCCTCTCCTTACCACCCACTCGGAGTCCTTGAGACTCACCAGTCGGACCATATCGGCTAGAGTAAGAGATCGGATCATTGCGTTCTTAAGAGTTCACCATGGACAGGAAATATTCGTGGAACCGCGCGTCGTCGGTAAGCTCTGGGTGAAACGCCGTCGCCAGCATCCTCTCCTGACGAGCGGCCACCACATGTCCATCCGGAAGGCTGGCCAGCTCCTGGATACCGTTCCTGAGCTGCTTTATTATGGGCGCACGTATGAAGACCGCGTGAAAGGGCTGCTTCCCCAGTACGGCGACTGAGAGGTCGGTCTCAAAGCTGTCCACCTGGCGACCGAAGGCGTTGCGCGCTACGTCCATATCCATCAGCCCCAGCGGTTCTGGCCGGTTGTCCTCCAGCTCCTTTGCCAGGAGGATGAGCCCGGCGCACGTCCCCCACACCGCCATGCCCTCCCTGACACGCGCGCGTATCGGCTCACGGAGGGCGTAGCTGTCCATGAGCTTTGCCATGGTCATGCTCTCACCCCCCGGGATGATAAGGCCGTCCAACCCCTCCAACTCGGCGGGGAGCCGGACCTCCCGGGTATCGATATCCAGCGTCCGAAGCACAGCCAGATGCTCGGCGAAGTCGCCCTGTAGCGCCAGAACTCCGATCGTAGGCACGTTCACCAACCCCGGACAGCCAGAAGCTCCTCCTCTTTGAGGGACCGGATGTCCAGTCCGGGCATCGCATCGCCCAGACCCTTGGATGCTTCGGCAATGATCTCTGGACTGTTGAAGTGGGTGACCGCCTTCACAACGGCCTTGGCAACCCGCTCCGGATCGGCGGCCTTGAAGATGCCCGAGCCCACGAACACACCGTCCACGCCAAGCTGCATCATCAGAGCGCCGTCTGAGGGAGTCGCCACCCCACCCGCGGCGAAGTTGACCACCGGAAGGCGGCCCTGGCGCTTCACCTCCTGCACCAGATCCACGGGTGCGCCCAGCGCCTTGGCCTCCGCCGCCAGCTCGTCCTGGGACATGTTCTGTATCTTGCGAATCTCGCCCATCACCGACCGTGCGTGCCGCACCGCCTCTACGATGTTGCCGGTGCCCGCCTCACCCTTGGTGCGGATCATCGCGGCGCCCTCGGAGATACGCCGTAGCGCTTCGCCCAGGTCGCGGCAGCCACACACGAAGGGCACCTTGAAATCGTGCTTCCATACGTGGTTGGCCTCGTCGGCCGGTGTCAGCACCTCAGACTCGTCGATGTAGTCCACGCCCAGCGACTCCAGCACCTGGGCCTCCACGATGTGGCCAATACGGCACTTGGCCATCACCGGGATGGTGACCGCCTCCATGATCTCGATAATCTTGGTCGGGTCGGACATGCGGGCCACGCCCCCCGTCGCGCGAATGTCCGCCGGCACCCGCTCCAGGGCCATCACGGCGCAGGCTCCCGCCTCCTCAGCTATCTTGGCATGCTCCGCCGTCACCACGTCCATGATGACGCCGCCTTTGAGCATCTGCGCGAGTCCTACCTTGACCTGCCACGTACCCGTATCCATGCGGTGACCTCCCTTATTAGCATACCCATTATACCGCCGCGCCTTCCCCTATCGCAACGAAGCCGCTCTCGCGGCCTCTCGAAAGAGAGTGCGGGTGCGATGGAGCCGTGATACATGACCACCGTAGTGTACAAGCGGTAAAAAGCTAGGAGTACGAACGCAGTTCCCCTTTTGACACCCCTTCTCACCGCTTGTAGACTTCCTCCATCCGAACACCTATCGGCCCCACTACAGGGGAGCCCAGAGTCCCGACCTGTCGGGAACCCACAAGCCTTGAGGGCGGGTGGATGGGAAAGAACGGAGGCCGCCTATGGAGCCCGAGGTCCAAAACTATATCACTATGCTGGACGTCCTGCGAAACCGGTGGACTAGTCAATGAAAGTTATGGTGACTGGCTCTGACGGTTTTATCGCCAAGAATTTGCAGGTAGCGCTCGCCGAGCGCGATGACTTCGT
>JAPUKM010000100.1 GCA_027295645.1 Chloroflexota bacterium
TCCCTGCCGGCGGGTCTTAGGGAGGTGCCCTCCCTAACTCCTAACCCACCGAGGGTGGGCCGGGTGGGTAAAGAAAGCCATGAAAGAGCCAAACGTTCCCCCAACCTGGGATGAAGAGCGACGCCTCCGCAGCAACGGCTACCACCTCATCGCCGGAATCGACGAGGTGGGCCGCGGCACCCTCGCCGGCCCCGTCACCGCCGCCGCCGTCCTCCTCAACCCGGACGCTGACGCCCCCTACTACCACGACCTGCGCGACAGCAAAACCCTGACCCCACGGCAGCGAGAGCGCCTCGCCGCTTCCATCTCTGAATCCGCCATCGGGGTCGGCATCGGCGTGGCCGAGCACTCTGAGATAGATGACCTGGGCATCGTCAAGGCCACACGCCTCGCCATGGCCCGCGCGGTCGCCGACCTGCCGCTGCCGCCGCACCATCTCCTGATCGATGCCGTCCCCCTCCCGGAAACCGGCCTTCCCTTCAAAGCCATCATCCGTGGCGACGCCACATGCCGCTCCATCGCCGCCGCCTCCATCGTCGCCAAGGTCGCCCGAGACGCCAGAATGGCCAGGGAGGAGGTCGCCCATCCCGGCTACGGCTTCGCCCGTAACAAGGGTTATGCCACCCTGGAGCACCTCCGCTCCCTCCAGCGCCTGGGCCCCTCAGCCATCCACCGACATTCCTTCGCCCCCGTGAGAGCGCTTGTGGAGCCAGCGTCCACCGCACCGCCCTCACCACGCCAGACCCGCGGCCGTATCGGCGAGCAGGCCGCCGCCGACCTCCTTCGGGAGCGCGGATACCGCCTCCTGGACCGCAACGTCCGCTACACCTGGGGCGAGCTCGACCTCGTTGTGGAGGACGGCCAGACCGTCGTCTTCGTCGAGGTGCGCGCCCGCACAAGCAACAGTCTCGGTTCGCCCATGGAATCGGTCACCAGGGCCAAGCAGCAGCGGCTGGTGCTGGCCGCCCAGGAGTACCTCCAGCGCAACGGCCTGGAACAGCGCCCCTGGAGGATCGACATCATAGGCATCCACCTGGCGGCAAAAAACCGGGTGGCGTCCATGGAGCACCTTCAGAACGCTGTCTCCGATTTCTAAATCAAAGAAAAGTCCCCGTATGATACAATCCCCACCTACCCACACCGGAAAACCACCCCACCATGCCAACCTACGAGTACCGCTGCCAGAGCTGTCGCCGCAGGAGCAGCCGCCTCTTCCGCAGCTTCTCCCGGGTCACTGACGTATCCTGTCCCCACTGCGGCAGCGACAGCATGACCCGCCTCCCCTCAACCTTCGCCATACACAAGTCCTGGGACTCCGGCCTCAACCTCCCATCGTCCGAGAGCATGAGCGACTTCGACGAGGACGACCCCGCTAGCATGGCTCAGTGGGCCGAGGGAATGGGCCAGGACATGGGCGATGACTTCGGTGGCGGCTTCGACGACTTCGACGACTAGTCCTCTGACAGCCTCCCATGCCCACCTCCAACGCAGCCACCACTTCCCAGAACGCCGCTCTCCGTGCCGACCGCGCCCGTCGAGTCGCCGGCCTCTACGTCATCGTCGACCCGGAGGGCACCCGGGGCCGTGACCCGGCGGAGATCACGGCCGCCGCCCTGCGCGGGGGTGCCACCGCCATCCAGTACCGCGACAAGCTCAACGACAAGGGAGACCAGCTTCCCGTGGCCCGCCGCCTCAGGGAGCTCTGCCACGCACATGACGCCGTCCTCATCATCAACGACCACGCCGACCTGGCAGTCGCCTCTGACGCACACGGACTCCACCTCGGCCAGCATGACCTTCCCATCGCCGCGGCCCGGAGCATTCTGCACCCCTGGCAGTTTGTCGGCACCTCCAACGCCCTGCTCACAGAGGCCCAGGCGGCCATCGCCCAGGGTGTCGACTACATCGCCGTGGGTGCCATGTATGCCACCGGCTCCAAGTCCAACACCCGCCCGGCAGGCATTGACACCCTTAGCAAAGTGCGGGAGCGGACCACAGACACTCCCATCGTCGCCATCGGCGGCATCACCCTGGATAACGTCGACGCCGTGCTCGCGGCCGGAGCCGACGGCATCTGCGTCATCGGAGCCGTCTGCCAGGCGGACAACCCTGAGGAGGCGGCGCGCCTGCTCGTCCAGCGGATCACAGACGCCCAGGCCGACCGCCGCTAGTCTACGGAGGACCACCGCTTGTTACCTGTTCGTCCAGCGGATCACAGCGGCCCGGGTCGACCGCCACTAGCCTACGGAGGAGTACCAGCTTGTCAAACTACAGAAACTCACTGAGCAGCATTGCGGAGCAGGCCCAGGCCACCCTCGCCGAGACACACAATGCCCGTGAGAAGGCGCTGCTCCTCACCCGTGGCGTCATCCGTCTCTGTGCCGACTCCATCCGCGCAACCCATCGCAAGCAGTTCGACCAGGCCCGCGAACTTCTCACGCAGGTACGGTCCCGCCTGGACGAGACCCGGACCTCCCTGGCCCAACACCAGGACATCTACTACACCGGCTACGTGAGCGATGCACAGAAGGAGTTCGCGGAGGCCTCCGCCACCCTCGCCTTCATCTCCGGGGAGCCCCTGCCACGCCCGGACGACCTCGGCGTGGAGATGGCCCCCTACCTGAACGGCCTCGCCGAGGCCGCCAGCGAACTGCGCCGCGCCATCCTGGACGCCCTCCGCAGGAACGATATCGAGCCCTGCGACCGCTGGATGGCCGCCATGGACGAGGTGTACGGCCTCCTCGTGACCATCGACTTCCCGGACGCCGTGACCGCGGGACTACGCCGCACCACCGACCAGCTACGCGGCGTCCTGGAGCGCACCCGCGGCGACCTCACCATGGCCCTCCGCCAGCACTCCCTGGAGCAGCGCCTCGCCGGCTATCAACAGCACATAGAGAACCCATAGCCCTCTGCATAGGGCTGCACTTGTCGGGCGAACTTGCCAGATCTGCCCTTTCTGGCAAATTGGGCCTGGGCTACCAAGGAATGAACTCCCCCAAAGGGTAATTGTTCCAACGGTTACTACACCCGCACCATCACTTCAGGCACATCATTCTGGTACTTGTTTACAAGGTCGGATACCGGATATGCCTCCATATCTGAGGGGTCGTACGGTATCAGCAGCTCCCTGAGCTCAGCAGTGTCCTTGTTACCGGTGTCCAACCACAGCTCCTCGGTATCTCTTGCGAGCATCACCGGCATTCTGTTGTGGATGGGTTCCATGAGGGCATTTGGTACCGTCGTAATGATCGCGCAGGACCTAACAAGCTCACCCTCCGGGTTCTTCCATGTCTCCCATAATCCTGCGAAGCCAAACGGCTCTCCATTTTTGAGCACTATGCGCATCGGCGTCCTGAGCTTGCCCTCTCTCCTCCATTCGTAGAAGCCGTCGGCTAGAATCAAGCACCGGCGCTCCTGGAATGCCTCACGGTAGCCGGGTTTTTCAACGACCGTCTCGGCACGAGCGTTGATCATCCGGCCGCCAATGGATGCGTCCTTGGCCCAAAATGGTATTAGGCCCCATCTCATGAACCGAGCGTGGTTCTCTGAGCCATCACCCGTGACGGTCAGCACCTCTTGAGTGGGTGCCACATTGTAGCGAGGCTCGTAGGTCAAGTCCCCGGCCCGGAAGCCGAATCGCAGTTGAAGTGTGTCCAGGTCCGATGTCAGTGAGTAACGCCCGCACATGGCTCGATTCTCTTAGTAGTTGATTAATTCGATCTCAATGGCCGCATATAGCGCTCCGTGCGAACCCGTTGGAGCCTCAATATCATACTCGACCTGATAGTAGTGGCCCAGCAACTCGGAGTACCCGTCCTCTATGTCTTGTCTGAGTCCTTGCATCATGAATGTATCGCCAGGTATTTGTGTGATTACACCAGCACGTCCATACCCAATCGTGGTGGTTAGTTGGACACTCGGTGCAATTCCTAACTCTCTCGTACAGCTCACTTGCCACGAGTTGCTGAACCCCTAGCCGCGCTCCGTTTAATGAGGGCAAGAGCGTGGGCTGAGACGGTATGCTGAGGACGTAGGCCATCCGGCCAGTAGCGGGCACAGCTGGATAGAGGGATCCGCCTGGGGTGCGCGGTCCTGTTGGGGCAATGGTCTGCGTATATGCAGAGCCGGGCAAAGCAGATCGTTGTGGGACCTTGTTCGCTGGGACTAAAGCGGCGTTTCCGGTGTCGCCACTCGTCAACAGGCATCTCGTCGGGGTCGTGGTTCTTAGGCATAAACGACACCCCGATAGTAGAAACGCCGCCAGAGTGAAGTCAATTTAATTAAGGGCCGATATTTCGCGATATTGTCCTCTTGACAGAACAGCACAGGCGTTCTATTCTCTTACTCCCCAGCATTCGGTATCGCTGGCCCACAGCGTCTCTCGGCATTAGGTCAGAGAGACCCACCTTACTGTTGATCCTCACCATCTCAGGGAGAGCTTTGCTTATGCGTATCGCCTGCGTCTTGCTGAACCATCTTCCTCTCAAACTGGAACTCCAGCGTGATCAAAATCTGGCAAATCGCCAGGTTGTGATCTTCGAGCGACATGGCTCCCAGCGCACCGTTCTGGACACATCTCCTGTCATCCAGCAGGTCAGACGTGGCATGCCTCTCCAAGAGGCGCAGACCCGTTGCAAAGATGCTGCTCTCATTGAGGCGGACATGCCGCGATACCAGCAGGCCTTCAACTCGGTGCTGCTCCGCCTTGGTGAGTGGAGCCCGGATATTGAGTCCGGAGAGCTCGGCTGTGCATACGTTGGGCTGGACGGGCTTGAAGAGACCTACGGCAGCGAGGAGCGACTGATCGACGCACTGCTTCAGGCAGTCCCGCGGTATTTGGAGCCCCGCCTCGGCATAAGCCATGGCAAGTTCCCTGCGTATCTGGCTGCGTTGCGTGCGGAGCCGGGAAGGGCCTACAAGCCTCCCCTTGGGGTCAAGCAGTTCATGGCACCGTTTCCCGTGGAAGTGCTTCCAATGCCCTGGGAGGTCAAAGCCCGCCTCCGTAGCTTCGGACTGGACACTTTGGGGAAGATCACCGAGCTATCACTAGGCCCCCTCCAGGCACAGTTTGGGCCGGCGGGGACTAGGATGTGGCACCTGGCACAAGGCAGGGACGATACACCACTCATTCCTCGACGGCCCGAAGAGAATCTCTCTTCAACCATCGCCTTTCCCGTGCCTACGGCCAACATCGAGCCGTTGCTCATGGCACTGGACCATCTGCTTGCAAGGCTCTTCTCCCAGCCCGAGATGCGGGGGCGTTATGCGCGAGTGGCTCTCCTCGAGGGCCAGGTGGTTAGGAAACCTGCCTGGCAAAAACGCATCGTCTTCAAAGTACCCGTCGGCGAGAGGAACCGGGCCTACTTCGTTCTGAAATGTGCGGTGGCAGACATCGTACTGCCAGGGCCTCTGGAGGATATCCGCCTGACGCTGAGAGAGCTCACCGGTGAATCGGGCCGGCAGGAGAGCCTGTTCCGAGACGTCAGGCGAAGAGATCAGCTGCGCCAGACCGTTGCTCAGCTCAAAGTAGCTCAGGGAAAGAACCCTATCTACCAGGTACGGGAGACGGAACCGTGGTCAAGGATACCCGAACGCCAGCGGGTGCTGGTGACATACGAGCCCTGAACCAGCCACATCCCCTTGCTGTGAAGACTGGTGATGGCGAAGGTCCGGCTGCTTTGAGACTCCGCAGTCGCTGGGTCACTGTGGAGGCAGTCGTGGACCGATGGCGCATCGACGACGAGTGGTGGCGTGAACAGCCTATCAGCCGGATGTACTACGAGTGCGCTGTTGACCAGGGGTTGAGAGTGACGGTGTTTCAGGACCTGGCCTCCTATAAATGGTCTCTCCAAAGGGCATAACCAGGCATGGCCTACGTAGAGCTCCACTGCCATAGCAACTACTCCTTCCAGGAGGGGGCCTCCTTCATCCACGAGCTGCTGCCCCGCGCCGTGGACCTCGGGTATCCCGCTCTGGCCATCACCGACCACGACAACCTGTGTGGCGCCATGGAGTTTGCCAAAGAAGCACGCTCACTGGGTGTCCAGCCCATCATCGGCGCGGAGGTCACCCTCAGGGGCGGCTACCATCTCACTCTCTTGGCGGAGACTCGCCAGGGGTATAGCAACCTGTGTCAGCTGCTCTCGGCTGCTCGTATGACCACGGACCGCCGGGAGCCCGAGCTTGATCCCCAGTTCCTTCCTGATCATGCAAAGGGGCTCATCCTGCTGTCAGGATGCCGCAAAGGAGAGGTTGCTTCGCTGGCACAGGCAGGACTGCTGAGTGAAGCAAGAGACGTTGCCGGACAATACGTGGAATGGTTTGGCAGGGAGAACGTCTACCTGGAGCTCCAGCAGAACCTTGTCCATGGAGATACGCAACGCAACCGTCGCCTTATCGACCTGGCACAGCAAATGGGAGTCGGTGTCGTCGCCACCAACAACGTCCATTATCACGTCAGGGAGCGTCACCAACTCCATGACTGCCTGGTCGCCGTCAAGCACCTCAAGAGTCTGGAGGAGAGCCACAGGGAGCGACGGGCCAACTCTGAGTTCTATATGAAGTCACCTCAGGAGATGACCGAGCTGTTCTCTGAGTGTCCTGAGGCTATTGCCAATACACTGCGTATTGCAGAGCGGTGCGCCGCCTTTGACCTAACCAAGGACTTGGACTACCGGTTCCCCAATTCACCTGTGCCGCAGGGATTCACGCAGGAGGGCTATCTACGACATCTCTGCGAAGAGGCAGCCGTTCGTCGTTATGGCTCCATGACTGACCAGGTGAAGGACCGCCTAGATGAGGAATTCCGACTGATCCGCCGCCACAACCTTGAGGGCTTCTTCCTCATCTACCACGACATCATCCAGCTGGGACGCGAAGTGATGATCGACCTGGGCCTCGTCGACCGTGAGGTTCCTCTAGAGGAGAATCCACCGGGCAGAGGGCGGGGCTCCAGTGTCTCCATGCTTACGGGCTATCTCATAGGTCTCTCCCACATAGACCCGTTGGAATTTGACCTCTCGCTGGAGCGGTTCCTCTATGACGATGACCTTGCAGCGACACCGGACATCGACCTTGACTTCCCCCGCAACATTCGCGAGGAGCTGATCAAACGAGTCCACCAGAAGTATGGCTGGGAGCGTGCCGCACTCACCGGCATGATCTCCACCTACAAGCTGAAAGGGGCCGTGCGTGATCTTGGCAAAGCGCTGGGACTCCCGCCTGACCAGGTGGACAAGCTGGCGAAACGGGCCGACAACGGCAGCGCCGCCCACCTTGCGGCAGAGATGGCCTCGCATCCCGAGTTCCGAGACAGTATCGAGGCTCCGGGTTGGCGTGACCTGGTACGGTTGGCAGCGGAGCTGGATGGGTTCCCCAAGTATCTTGCACAACACCCAGGCGGCATGGTCATCAGTTCTACGCCGCTCACGGAAATCGTTCCTGTCCAGCCGGGGGCCATAGATGCCCGGTACATCATGCACTGGGACAAGGACAGCATCGACGATGCCGGGTTCGTGAAGATCGATTTCCTGGCCCTCGGAGCCCTCTCCCAGATGCAGGAAGCACTTGACCTCATCGAGCAGCGTTCCCGGCGCAGGCCGGACTTCTCCCGTATCGACTTCGAGGACAGGGCCGTGTACGACATGATCTGCAGCGCAGACACCATTGGTATCTTCCAGGTGGAGTCGGCAGCCCAAATGCAGACCGTCACGCGCATCCGGCCTCAGAACCTCACGGACATGGCACACGAAGTGGCCGCAGTACGTCCTGGTGTCGGGGTCAATGATGGGGTTTCCCAGTACATTCGGCGTCGACAAAAGCTGGAACCTGTCGAATACACCCATGACCTAGAGAAGCACGCTTTGGAGCGCACAAACGGGATCATCCTCTTCCAGGACCAGGTGAACCAGGTGGCTATGGATGTGGCCGGCTTCTCTCCTCTGGAGGCGGACCAAATCCGCCGTGCCTTCGGACGTCGGAATAATGAGCGCCTTATCCAGGCTTATTGGGAGAAGTTCAAAAAAGGTGCGGGTGAAAGAGGTGTACCCGAGGATACAGCTCTGCATATCTTCAAGAAGTTCAACGGACAGTATATGTTCCCAGAGAGCCACGCCTTCGCATTCGGTGTTACAGCGTATCAAGCGTCGTGGCTCAAATATTACTACCCGTTGGAGTTCTATGTCGGCCTGTTCAACCAGCAGCCCATGGGCTTCTACAACCTGGAGACACTGAAGGAGGACGCCAAGCGTCATGGTGTCAAGGTGCTGAACCCCGACATCAACCTGAGCAACGAGAAGTCGGTCATCGAAGGGAAGGCACTACGGCTCGGACTGTTACATGTAGCCACGGTAGGCTCCGTAGCGGCCGAGACCATCACTAAGGTGAGAAATGAGGGTGGGCTGTTCAGTTCTATCGGAGAGTTCATGGGAAGGACTGGGACCCTTCACGAGGCGCTGGATAATCTTGCCGATGCCGGCGCCTTCGACTCTCTGGCAGAGGACCGGCGCGGTATCCGGTGGGAGATCGGCTTGCGCTATCGGCCTATCAACCACCAGTTAGCTCTGGCTTTCCCTGTCGCTCAGGATATGGTCAGCCTGGCCGATCTGACGCCTTGGGAAATCATGGAAGGGGAATACAGGACTATGGGGCTGCACCCTGGTGGACACGTGCTGGCTTATCTTCGAGATCAGCTTGAGGGCGCCGTATCCACCAGTCGGGAGATAGTGGACTTGGAAGATGGCGCACAAGTAACTGTGGCCGGCCTCGTGATCCGCCGTCAAAGGCCATCTGGCAAGGCCGTGTTTATTACGCTGGAGGATGAGTACGGCCTGTCGCCTCTCATTATCTGGCCTGCGGTCTACCAGAAATATCGACACGCCTTCAGGGAGCCATTGTTGGCCGTCCAGGGAACCGTCTCAAGGAGAGACGGGACGATGAACGTCGTGGTGTCGTATGCCAGAGGCTTGTCTGTAGAGATGAAAGCGCCCAAGGCCAAGAATTGGGGATGATCAGAAACCAGCTCGGGCCACGGAGACAAAAGGTGACACCATCGGGAATAGCCGGTCTCAGAGAGGTAATCCCTTTGTAGGCCCATCTGGAAAGCCCACCCACGTGCGCCCATCCAGCGTCCCGTCGAAGTGGCAGACGGCACACGAAATCCAGTTGTCGGTCGTGAGGACAGGCGACGACGCCGAATTGAAGATACGCTTGCCGACAAGTATGTCAGGCTCAAGGGGGATTGTGGTCAGAGCCAAGGTGGTGGTGACCTCGTTCGAGGCCGTATCGATCACGCTTAACGTGCCGTCCAGTGTGTTGTTCACGAACAGGCGAGCGCCATCGGGCGTGATAGCGATCCTCCTGGGGTTGGCGCCGACGGGCAAGTCAGTGGGTCGTGACGGGCTCCTGAGAGTAGTCACAGAAACCTTCAGCCTTGAACTGTAGGCTCGCACGGGCTACCTCTGCACCGAGATCTTTCAGTTGCTGCTCCACTCTCGCGTCACTAACCTGTCCCTTATCGTCGAACACCTGCCACGCCTTCGGTATGGGCATCACCAGCGGAGCCGCCCATCCTCTAAGGGAACGAACTACAAACTCCATGGTATTGATTGCCTGCAACCCCTGAACGCCGCCGGCGGTGCTGATGAGGCCGACCACTTTGTTCGTAAGGTATGGTGGCTTTTTATCGGCGAGCAGCTGCAACCAGTCCAGCGCGTTCTTGAATGATCCGCTAATGGTTCCGTGGTACATGGGGCTGCTCCAAAGCAATCCATCAGCTTTGTACACCGCATCACTCAACGTCAGCGCAGACTGTGGCGTCTCTTTGCGCTCTGGCGCATACATAGGAAGGTCCAGACTGGAGATATCGAATAACCTCGTCTCCGCCCCTGCTTCGTGAGCACCCTCAAGGGCGATGTTCAGTGCTGACAGACTCACCGATGACGGAGCTAGCGAGCCTCCGAGTCCAACAATTCTTGCTCCATTCTTAGGCATGTTCCCTCCGTGCTTGCCTGAGATCCAACGTTGCGTACTCGCAAGTAGTGTAAACGAATGATACTCAATGCGTCATTGTGGGGTTCCGGGCCGAGCCACCACGCGTTCGAACAATTGCCCTTTGGGTCAGTTCCCTGCACCAGGCGACGTGTGAGGCCTCACAACCCGGTAGTCCGTTGACCACACCCGCCTCGTCCTCAATCGTTATTCCAAAGGCCTGAACTTCCGCACGACTCCGTTCCCTGTGTCCGCTCCATATAGCGCACCGGTACTGTCAAACAGTAGCCCGTGTGGGCCGCGGAATGTGCCTGGAGCAAGCTCGAATAGCAGCTCTCCCTCAGGGCTGAATTGTCGCACCCGACTACCTGTAAACTCCGATACCCACCAGTTGCCGTCTTTGTCAAACGCTATGTTGGTCGGCGAGTTGAAAACCGCCCCGCCCGCCCGTGGCCAGAGTTGGACGAAGGTGCCATTCCTGGTAAAGCGCTGAATACGGGAATTGCCGCGGTCCATCACCCAGAGGTCTCCTTCGGGGCCAATGGCTACTCCTGTGGGATTTCTCATTTCCCCCGGGCCTGTGCCGGGTGCGCCGATCTGCTGCAGAACCCCTCCAGCACTGTCGAAGACCTGAACTCGGCTGTTCCCCCAGTCGCTCACGTAGACACGCATGTTGTCGTCCAAGGCTACGGTCATTGCAGATGCGAACTCACCCGGCCCATCGCCTAACACGCCCCAAGCGTCCAAAAACTCGCCTTCGGAGGAGAAAACCTGAATCCGATGTCCGCCGCTCTCGGCAACGTAAACCCTGCCATCTGGTCCAACTATGATCCCAGTAGGAGAACGGAGTTGCCCAAGTTCGCCGCCGAGGCCTCCCCACTCTGCTAGAAGTTCCCCCTCCGCCGTGAACTTCCGCACCCGATGCCCCTGGAACTCCGTCGTATAGACGTGATCTGCCGCGTCGATGGCGATGCCGTTCGGACTATTGAAGCGAACCCCATCCGCGCCGTCGCCCCA
>JAPUKM010000101.1 GCA_027295645.1 Chloroflexota bacterium
CGCCCTCCTGGAGCGGGTCTGATGACGTGGGGATGCTGCCCTGTCGGTAGTAGTGGTGCTCTTCTGGGGAGATGTGGCCCGATGGCTCAAAGTTTATGCTCATGGACCGTCACCTGGTGACGGTCTTTAGGGGCATGAGCCACCTTTTGAGGAAGGTCACGTTGAACTGGTTACCACAGACCGAGCACAGGACGGTGTAGGTCTTGCCAGCTTCGGGGGATGCGCCGAGCCTCTGGAGTGGGTACTGGACCCGGCAGTTTGGACATGCTGCGAACTTCATACCTTCACTTCGTTCCCTTCGGCTTTGCTCACGACAGTCCCGCTGTGGACTAGGCTTTGACCGTGTAGAAGTCCACGCCCTCGCCGTTGGTGTCTGCGTCGATGAACATATCGGCCAGGTCCAACCAGCTCACGGATTCGATGTTCGATGTTCAGGGACTCGGTGGCGTCTAGGCCCCCGTTATTGGTCGCGTCTTTCAGTGATGCCGCCGAAATGACGGCTTCGACTTTGGGATGGGCGGTGAGCCCTGCGGTTCTGAGTCAGTGACATGGGTGGTCCCCACTGATGGCTCGAAGGTTGTGTCTGCAAGTGGACGAATTCAGTATAGCACACATGTTCTTTTCTTGTCGACACAGAGGGAGCATCTGAGCGGTGCGCTGACGTCCGCTCACGTGGCGATGCCGGGGGAAGCGCCCGGGCCTACATCGACTGGGGGCGGCTGACCTGGCGTCCGTGGCAGGACTCCGAACCCTCGCCCCGCGGCTTAAGCGATCTGCGCGGCCCACGCTGCGCTCCGCAGCTAAATCGTGCCCCTCGGGAGGTACGACGCCGTCGCCAAATGTGACGAGCGGAGATACTAAGGGATCTGCTCGGCGATGAAGGATAGGGTAGAGACGGTTGAAAGCCCCTGATAGGCGTTGCCAGCGCTTAGCGGAAGCGACACCCGAATGCACAGCATCTCGCTTGCGAACGCCTCAAGAGCCCTGTCGCCTGGGTCTGGGCCCAGAGATGGATTCCCAACGACATCGAGGCCTCCGATGCTGCCCAGATCTCCGGGGCCGTGGACTGCGTCGCCGTCCCGGTCGAATCCCTCGTCGTTGCAATCTGTGACGTTGGTCTTGATCGTCATTTCCAGCTGGGCTGCCAGTGTCTCGTCGGAGGTCTTGCTCGTGACGGCGTATCGGAGGGGTAGGGAGCCGTCATTTGAGACCGTCAGAGGTCTGGTCACACTGTCCCCAGGGGCCATGCCACTAAAGGACAATGCCGCGCTTGTTGGTGATGCGGAGATCTCGACGGCGCCAGTGGTAGGATCCCATGTGGCAGCCGTCGTCGAGGCGAACGTAAGGAACAAGGCCCCCACGAGTCCCAGAAGGATCAGGCCACTGGCGATAAGACGTTGCCAAAGCGCGCCTTTTGGTCGTCGTCCTTTAGGTCCCCTCTCCACCACCTCATCACCTCGCGCCTATCCTCTCATGCACGGGGCTTGAGGATAAGCGGGAGCGCTGTCATCTCGGCGGGAGCCCACTGCCATGCTTTGGCAGAAGAATTCCGCCATGGCTTGGAACTGCAGCGACGCCAGGCCTACGTACAGCGCCGTCACCGCCGCATTGAAGGGGTACTGGTACCAGGGCCAGCGCATCCTCTCCCCGTGGTAGCGCAGCAGCACGTTATAAACCGCGATGCCCATCGCACCAGTCAGGGCGGCTACACCGGGATCCAGCAGAAGGACGGCGCCGAAGAGCACGGCGGTGCTGACATCGGCCTTGGTCGTGGGGGCTACCGGGAGGGGAAAGCTTCCGGCTGCCACGATGAGGAGAAGGAACAGGCCCATTTTCCCCAGTGTCGAGAGCTGCCACTCCACCCCCGTCACCAAATAGGCCAGCAGAGCCACGCTGCCGATGCAGACGACGGCGATGTATGTTGGGAGTAGCTTTGACATCTGATGTCTAGCTTGATTTTCGCTGTTGCCGTGAGTCACGCGGCAACGGTGTACACACTCTCTTTAAAGGACCTATTGGTAGATCAACTCAGCGATGCTGGACGCATCGAAGGACTCCGGTCTCCATTCGGTGCGGGCCGTCTGATCGGCAGCCACGCGCTTTTGGTCGCCTACCGAACAGGCTCAGCGAAGCGTACCTAGTTGGCGAGGGTCGTAGCAGATAAACCTTGTTAAGCCCGGGTGAACGAGCTACGAAGGTCGAGGCGGCATCTCCCGCCCATCCCAGCGCCTACGACTCAGGAGAATCACGGGGCCCACGTCCACGAGCCCGTGTAACCCGACTCGGACTCTTGACATCCGCGTGTATGCCGCTACATTCTCAGCAACCCTATTAGGGCGCTGAGAAATACCCTGGATTCGGCGTGCCCTCGTCGTGGAGCGCGTTGGCGGGTCCAACGGCGCAGGGCGCCGGGCGTCCGATGCCGGCGTAGCCAGGTCCGGAGGTTCGCCAGGTGATTACGGCTGGCCCCGTCGCCGGGCAATCGCTAGAGCATATCCCCCGGTCGGGTTCTGGGTGGTGAGTATCAAGCACCCGCCCATGCCCCGGCAAAAACTTTGGGCACCACAGTATTACCCCCAGGTGCCTTCTCCCATATAGCCGGGCGTGCAGCGTGCCCAAGTGACACTGTCAGCTGTGGCGATCACTTCGAGGGTCGCAGTCCCGTCCGCGGATGTCGCGATCAGCGTCACGCCGTCATCTATGTTTTTCACTTTCACCTTGACGCCGGGAGCTTTTGATATCACATCCAGGGCTACGTCATCGTCTTCAAGTGTGACGGTCAGTGTCAAACCAGGGTCCACCGATGCCATAGTCAGCACTGTCCCCGCGTCTGTCTCTGTCACGGTCACTGTCAAGCCGGGATCCATGCCGATATGTGCATCTGCCTGGGCGCTGCCAGTCGTGGTGGCCACCAGGCTGATAACGGTGATCAGTAACGCGACGGCAAGAAGCGTTGTCCGGCGAATTGGGCGCATGATTCGACCTCCTGACTATCTGTTGGGTTATATGAGGTATGTCCCGGGGCATAACCTAAACAGAGCTGGTAACCAAACGGTAACCAACGGGATGCGGCGGGTCGCCCGCTCGGTGGATAGGTTAGGGGAGCAGACGATTGATTAGACGATAGCGGGCCATGGCCAGGGCCGGAGCGGGTAGCCTGAACGCCCGAGGCACACCGAAGTGCGAGGGTCGCTGGTCAGGGGGCGCCGATGTCACTGAAGCGCTCCGGCAAGTCTTCGCCCAGGTCCTCTCGGACCAGTTTGTGGTAGACCTCTCGTCGGTGGCGCGCCGAGTGGATGTCGCCGGCCAGATCGTAGGCTTGAATGAGACGGTAGTTGGCCACTTCGTCGTAGGGGTCCGAGGAGACGGCCTTCTGCAGCACTGAAATGGCGCGTGGGTATTTGTGAAGGGCGATGTAATGATCGGCCAGCGTCTGGAGAGTGGACCTAAACTTCACCTCAAGCTCCCGCCTGAAAGGCTGGCTCCACTCGGCGTAGAGCTCGTTGAGGAAGGGACCCTTGTAGATCTGCACCGCCTTTTCGAGTCGCTCAATCCCGATGTTCGGCGAGTTCCGACTGTCGAGGTCTCCGGCGAGATCCAGACAGTGCTCAAACTCATCTAGATCGAACCTTAGGGGCGCGTCAGGATTCACGAAGTAGCCACTGGTATCTGACAAGGTCAACTCTGGATAGAGGGCTTGCCTCAGCCGGTAGATGGTCGTTTTGAGGGTGCTCGAGCGCTCCCTGCTGGTACCCTCCGGCCACAGCGCGGCGATCAGCTCTTCCTTCGTGGCGGCTGTTCTGCGGCAGAGGAGGAACAACAGAAGCTCTTTGGCTTTGCGGCTTCTCCATTCTGGGGCGGTGACTTCGTGGCCTTCCAGAAACACCCGGGTCTGCGAAAAGCCCTGGACCACTATGTTAGGCAAGGATGAGGACACCAACCTCATGGGTCGAGATGGACTAGAGTCGGGGTCCGTGCGTTCCACGATTCGTTCGAGGAGCCTGCCGTACATGCCCCTTCCCAGCCTTTTGGCGGCTGCAAATCGAATCACTGGGTACAAATCCCTGGCGTCTGCCAGTAGAAAGCCCTGGTACCCGAGCACCGCTACCAGTCTGGCCGTCTCCTCCAACCGCTCTGTCGCATTCGCTATCTCGTCGCTTCGATAGTTGACTAGCGCCTCCCACAAGGTGGCTTCCGCAAGGACATGGACATTCCCCAGCCGACTCAAGGCCTGACGCGCCTGCGATAGTTGCTGAAGGGCTTCGTTTTTGGCCCCCAGGTGCCAGTGGATCTTTCCGAGCGCGAGGCGATAGCGGGCAGCAGAGTACTGTAGGTTCGATTCCTCGGCATCGACAAGGGCGCGCTCTATTAGCGTCTGCCCTTCGGAGGCTCTGCCCTGCTTGCGATAGGCGTTGCCCAGCTCGCTGGTGGCATAGGCAACAAGCCTCAGGTCCGGGATGGCCCTCGCGACCTCAAGACCTTTCCGCAGGGAGGTAACCCCCTCTTCGCACCTGTCAAGGGCCTCTAGAGTGATGCCCTTTCTAACGAGGGCTGTGG
>JAPUKM010000102.1 GCA_027295645.1 Chloroflexota bacterium
CAGGATGGCCTCGTCAGTGGGGCCGTCGACCTCCCAGTCCCACCACACCAGGGGATCGCCGAGGTATTGAAGCATGGATGGCGGATTTAGTCGGAGCACCATGCTCTCGTTGCCCAGGTTGTCGACCACGTTCAGCGTGCCGGTGGGCTGGCGCGTCATCACCGCCGTGGGCGCCGGGGTGCTGGTGGGCGCGGGCGTGGCCGTGACGACCACCGGTGTTCCAGCCACGATGATCGTGATTGGCGTGGGCGTATCGGCGGGCGTTGCCGTAGCCGGTATCCGCGTCGCGGTCGACCGGGGCGTCGGGGTGTCGTCGTCGCCCCCACACGCCGCCAGCGCAAGCGCCGCGACCATGCCCAGAAGTCCTAGCGTCCTAAATCTCAGCTTCATAGCAATCCTCCTAGTAGATTCTCAAGGCAGAAGATAACTGCCACATTCACATCTTCTTATGACGTCGCCTTGTATAACACATCGAATCCGCTTCTGTCAACAAATACGAATCTCCCGCGGGAATGGATTTCATGGCGTTCACGCCGGGCCATTGGAGGCTGCCGCAGCTGTTCATGCTGTTGGTTGAGCGGCTGGCTCTACCGCTGGCTCTGGGGAGTAGAGGTAGCATGAGACCATGTGATCGGCCTCCTCCTCCGTGAGTTTGGGTGGCTCTCCTGAGCAGTGCGGCATGACCTGTGGACAGCGAGTATGGAAGCGGCACCCCGACGGTGGATTCAAGGGGCTTGGTATCTCACCCTTGATAGCAAATTTCTTCGAAGCCTCTTCCGGATCAAATGGGAGTGCGCTGGAGAGGAGCGCTTGAGTGTACGGGTGTAATGGATTCGAATAGACCGCGTCAGACGTGCCCTTCTCAACCATCTGCCCCAGATACATGACTCCTATTTTGTCACTCATGTAGCGGACTGTACCCAGGTCGTGGGCTATGATGAACAGGGTGAGACTGAACTGCTTTTGGAGGTCTTTCAGCAGGTTCATGATCTGGGCCCTGATTGAGACATCAAGGGCGGAGACCGGTTCGTCCAGGACCAGGAATTTTGGGCTGCTGGAAAGGGCTCTGGCGATGGCGACCCGCTGTCGTTGACCACCACTGAATTGGTGTGGGTAGAGGTTCATGTTGTCAGGGATGAGCCCCACCGTTGTGAGTAGTTCCGCCGCCCGCTCTTTCGCCTGCTTGCCGGAAATGCCCTGACCTACTACGAGCGGCTCGGTTATGATCTGCCACACCTTCATTCGAGGGTTGAGGGACGAGAAGGGATCCTGGAACACGGCCTGGGCCAAACGGCGATAGTCCATCAGATCATCGCCCTTCAGGCTGTTGATATCCTTCCCTTCAAATTCTATAAGGCCCTCGGTGGGTCGCTCTATGAGCAGGATCAACTTGGCCACAGTTGTTTTGCCGCATCCCGACTCTCCTACCAGGCCGTAGGTCTCCCCTTCTCGAACAACGAAGTCTATCCCGTCCACCGCCTTAACGTCCCCAAGTTTCTTGGCGCGGATAAGGCCCTTGGTAACAGGGAAGTATTTCTTGAGGCCGCTTATTCTGAGTAGAACGTTGTTGTCGGTGGTCATTACTTCCAGTCCCCAGGGAAGTGGCAGGCGGCGAGATGGTCGGTCCCTGTCATCACAGTCGTCTCAGGGTACGTCTCATGGCAGATAGCCTGCGCTTTTGGGCACCGGGGTGCGAACCGGCAGCCCGATGGGAACACGTGGGGATCTGGAGGTTGGCCGTCAATACTTTCCAGCCGTTCTACCGCCTCCAGTCTGGGTAGACACCGAAGCAGCGAGATTGTGTACGGATGGGAGGGATTGCGGAATACATCCAGAACGGGACCGCTCTCAACTATCCGGCCTGCATACATCACGTTTACACGATCACACATCTTGGCCACGATGCCCATATCGTGGGTTATGAAGATGAAGGCAACGCCCGTTTCCTCCTGAACGTCCTTCAGCAATTCCAGGTACTGGGCCTGGATGGTCATGTCCAACGCGGTTGTGGGCTCGTCGCAGATGAGTATCTTGGGCATACAGGAGATCCCGATTGCTCCAGCAGACCGCTGACGCATGCCACCACTCAACTGGTGGGGAAAGTCGCCCACCCGCGCCTCCGCGGCGGGAATACGCACCATCTTCAACATGTCCACAACTTTGTTCTTGAGGGTCTTGCCGCGGAGACCCTGATGGATGGAGAGAGATTCAGCTACCTGATTGCCTATGGCGAAGGAGGGGTTGAGGGAGGTCATCGGGTCCTGAAGAATCATGGACATCTTGCGCCCTCGGATCTTTCGCATCTGACGCCCGGAGAGCTTTGTGAGGTCCTCCCCTTCAAGGTACACCTCACCTTTGACAATCTCCCCCGGTGGTGGGACCAGGCGCAGCATGCCAAGAGCGGTCACGGACTTGCCCGAGCCCGACTCGCCCACAATCCCCAGGGATTCTCCCTCATCAAGGTGAAAGCTCACACCGTCCACTGCTCGGGCAACACCGCGGCGGGTGAAGAAGTAAACGCTTAGGTCCTTGACATCCAGGAGATGGTCACCTGTATAGGATTTGGTCTCCGTTTGCTCCATCTGTTGGGTCATGTATTACCTCTAGAGGTGCTGCATCATGGGGTCTAACCGGTCCCGCACCCAGTCTCCGAGTGTGTTCATGGTTAGCACCGCAATCACAATAGCCATGCCGGGGAAGAGGGATATCCACCAGGCTGTTTGCAGCTGGTCTCGTCCCTCTGACACCACCACTCCCCATGAGGGGTTGGGCGGTGGGATCCCAACGCCCAGGAAACTCAGGGACGCCTCAAAGATGATAACGGTCCCTACTTGCAACGTTGTGATGACCAGAACGGTGGGGAATACGTTGGGCAGGATGTGCTTGACCATGATACGGAGATTCGAAGCGCCGGCAACCCTGGCCAGCGTCACGAAGTCCTGCTGCTTGATGGCGAGGGCTTCGGCACGTACTTGGCGGGCGGTGATCGCCCAATAGAACGCACTAATGACAATGATCACATTTCTAAAGCTTGGCTCATAGACCACAGAGAAAACGATCGCGATAAGCAGAGGCGGAAAGGCCAGGAATATGTCTACCATCCTCATAATTATCGCATCCGGCTTACCGCCAAAGTACCCGGACACAACGCCCAGGGTCACACCGATGGTTGTAGCTATCAACAGAACAAAGCCGGAGACCAGCACGGCGATCCTCGTACCGTGGATGATTCTGCTCAGGATGTCCCGGCCGTGAAGGTCCGTGCCAAGGACATGGTCCATGCTTCCGGCGGGTGTAACCCTGTCCTGGCCTGCAATAGTAATAACCTTTCCTTCGACCCAGAAAGGCGGCGTCAGGCTGTCTGTAAGATTAGAGCGCTTTGGATCGTGCGGGGAGACAAAATTGGCGAAGATTGCCAGGAAGATCAGGAAACCAACCACGGCCATGGGAATAATGGGAATGAGGTGCAACTTGCGCTTGTGTGAAACGGCGATGGCGTCGTCCAGAGGCGTCGGCTGCATCGGTGCCGCGTCACTAACCGAGGCGGCCCTAGCCTTTCGCAGAAGCAGCCTGTTCAACCCTAATCTATTCTGCATGTCGAATGTCTCCCATCCCTTACGAGTACCTGATCTTAGGATTCAAGTATGCGTACGTAATATCCACCATGAGGTTTGCCGTAATAAAGAACGTGGCAAACAACAGCACAACCGCCTGCACAATCGGGAAGTCTCGGTTGTAAACCGCTTCCAGGACCAGCCGACCAACGCCCGGCCATGCGAAGACCGTCTCGACGATTACCGATCCACGAACCATGAAGACGATGATCAGCGCGGAGTACGTGAGGACAGGGAGGGCGGCGTTTTTAAAGGCATGCTTCCACAAGACCAGCGACTCCCTCACCCCTTTGACGCGAGCCAGCTTGACGTACTCGCTGTTGAGCACCTCCAGCATGCTGGAACGGGTCAACCTCATCACGCCCGCCACCGGGAACCAACCTATCGTAACGGCAGGCAGGATTAAGAATTTAATCCCCCCCTCTCTTCCCGCAGCGGGCAACCATCCGAGCCACACGGCAAAGATCATAATGAAAACAATGCCCATCCAGAAGTTGGGGGTGGCCTGACCAAACACCGCAAAGCCCCTGGCCAAGAAGTCCAAGGCCCCACCTCGATGGGCAGCGGCGTACACTCCAATAGGGAGTCCGATCAGCAATGTGAAGGCGAAGGCCAGAGCGGTCAGCTGGAGAGTGGCCGGGAACCGCTCGATAATGAGTGTCGCTACTGGGAGACGCTGGGTGGTGGACTCTCCCAGGTCCCCGGTGAGCACTTGACGCATCCAAATAACGTACTGGACCGTTATGTGCTCATCCAAGCGGAGCAGCTTGCGCATCTCTTCATAGTCCTCTGCCGGGGCCTCATCAGGCACAAGCAACAGGACAGGGTCGCCGCTGAGACGCACGATCATAAAGACGACGATCGAGACGACAAACAACGTGATGACGGCATGTATCGAACGTTTTATGATGTACCTGGACATCTGCCCCGTTCCTTTCCCGAATCCCCGTTATGCGGTCAATATACGTGGGTAGCCGCTGGTGGCCGGAATTGGTGAGTCATTGTAGAAGCAGCTATTTGGTCTGTCAAGACGTTTAGCACAAGTCCAGGGAGCGTATGGTGCCATCCTCGCAAGTAGAATACGCTGAAAGACGGGCCTCCGGGTTTACGTGGCCGGAGAGATGGGGCCCGTTTCTTCCCTGACGCTGGGTTGAGGTGGGGAGGTGAGTTTCGATGTGGCTGCCGAGCCTGGATTCGAACCAGGGTTACGTGGTCCAGAGCCACGCGTGCTACCGCTACACCACTCGGCAACGGACTGAATGTCAGTGTAATACCATGGTGTATGACGGTCAAACCCTGACGGCGCCCCTATTCAGTTGACGGTTGGCCTTCTGCCACCTAGACTTGGATTGCGTCTGTAGGCCCATTGTACCTATGGAGTCCCAGGCCCCATCCAATCTGGTAAGCGTGTTGTCCCGCCAGGACGGCGGTGGCTCTGAAGCGGGGCCTGCTCAAGGATAGACCGGATGTTTGAGATACTGATCTTTGTCTTTCTTTTCGCGCTCCTCCTCTTCTGGATGTGGGTGGCCATCACCACTGCCGTGGTCGCTGTGGCCAAAAGCCGTAGCCCTGTTGGGTGGATATTCCTCGGGCTTCTGCTGGGCCCCATCGCCCTCTACGTCTTATCCCATCTGCCCCAGGGGACAAACTCGTTTGGGGCCGAACTTTCATCTGAAGAGATGGCTCTTGGCCCGGATCGGCCGTGTCCGCAGTGTGGTGTAGTGAATCCCGCGCTGGAGGGGGCCTGCTGGAGCTGCGGCGCTCCCATGCCACGAGCCCATGTGCGGCCACCAAGGCTTGGGGGCGGAGCCGATGGGGAAGACGCGACCGACGGGAGTGACTCGGAACGGGGCTGAGTCTTCAGGCCCGTCGCGGGTTGGGCCTTGACATGGTTCCCAGGCGGCCCTAAACTATGGCTAAACCCCCACCCAGGGGGTACGGGTTGGAGGGGACATGCTCGATAGTGTTAAAGAAGACGCCTTGAAGAGGATGAACTACGTGGACGGCCACCTGGCCGGGGTCCGCCGGATGATCGAGGATGACCAGTATTGCGTGGATGTCCTGAAGCAGACCTACGCCGTCCGCCGGGCCATTCAGAAGATCGAAGCGGTGATCTTGGAGGGCCACCTGCATACCCATGTCATAGAGGGCGTGCGGGACGGCAGAGACCAGCAGGTCCTTGGTGAACTGATGGAGCTGTACAACCTGTCGGAGCGATAGCTGGGGGCGTCATGGCAACGAAGGAGCAGGAGAAACAGAAAGTCACCCTCCGCGTTGATGGCATGACCTGCGCCTCGTGCGTGGTCCACGTTGAGAAGGCGTTGCGGGGTGTGCCCGGGGTGGTCGAGGCCTCGGTGAACCTGGCCACGGTGCAGTACGTGGACAACGTGGCCACCCTGGATGAGCTCCGTCACGCCGTCGCCGATTCGGGCTACTCCGCGGAGGCGATGGACGATGTGGACGAGGCGGAGGACGAGGAGAGGCTCGCCCGTACCAAGGAGGTCAGGGCCCTCCGGGACAGGGTGGCCTTTGCCGCAGTCCTGGGTGTGGTCATCTTCCTGGGCAGCTTCAAGGAATGGTTCCCCTGGATGCCCTCTTTTCTCCAGAACTGGTACGTGCTGTGGGCGCTGGCCACGCCGGTGCAGTTCTGGGTTGGGGCGCAGTTCTACCGTGGGGCCTGGGGTGCGGCCAAGCAGCGGACCACCAATATGAACAGCCTCATCGCCGTGGGCACCAGCGTGGCCTACATCTACAGCGCCGCGGCAACCCTGTTCCCGGACTTCTTCTCCACCCAGGGCGTGGAGGCCAAGGTGTACTTCGACACCGCGGCCATCATCATCACCCTCATCCTGCTGGGCCGCCTCCTGGAGGCCAGGGCCAAGGGGCAGACCTCCGAGGCCATTCGCACGCTCATGAGGCTTCGGCCCAAGACCGTGAGGGTGGTCCGTGACGGCGAGGAGAGGGACATCCCCATCGCTCAGGTGGTCTCCGGCGACACCGTTGTGGTGCGGCCCGGCGAGCGGGTCGCGGTGGACGGAGAGGTGGTCCAGGGGACATCGTCGGTGGATGAGTCCATGCTCACCGGCGAGAGTCGGCCCGTGGAGAAGCGGATGGGCTCGCCGGTCTACGGCGGCACGATCAATGTGGTGGGGAGCTTCCACTTCCGGGCCACCAGGGTGGGACGGGATACCGTTCTCTCCCAGATCATACGGATGGTGGAGGAGGCCC
>JAPUKM010000103.1 GCA_027295645.1 Chloroflexota bacterium
CGGCCTTGAGGAGGCCTTGGACCACAAGCTGATCCATCTGGCCAAGAACGCCCTGGAGAAGAAGGAGCCGGTGGAGATAGATCTGCCCATTCGCAACCGGAACCGCACCGTCTGTACCATGCTCAGGGGAGAGATAGCGAAACGGTACGGTGAAGAGGGGTTGCCGGACGGCACCATTCGATGCACCTTTAGGGGTTCCGCCGGCCAGAGCTTTGGTGCCTTTCTGGCAAGGGGGATGGACGTGACGGTAGAGGGAGATGCCAACGACTATTTCGCCAAGGGGATATCCGGCGGACGTATTGTCATCTATCCGCCCAAGGGGTCCACGTTCCTCCCGGAGGAGAACTACATCGTCGGCAACGTTGTTCTGTACGGCGCCACCGGTGGCAAGGTGTTCATTCGAGGCATGGCCGGCGAACGGTTCAGCGTGCGCAATAGCGGCGCCCATACCGTCGTTGAGGGGGTGGGCGACCATGGCTGTGAGTACATGACCGGTGGCGTGACCGTGATCCTGGGCCGCACCGGCCGGAACTTCGCCGCGGGCATGAGCGGTGGCATAGCCTTCATCCTGGACGAAGATGGGAGCTTCAATCAGCGCTACAACCCTGAGATGGTGGACCTGGAGCAGGTGGTCGAGGCGAGCGACATCGCCACGTTGAAGGGGTTGATGGAGGAGCACCGGCGGCTTACCGGAAGTAGCGTGGCCGCGCGGGTCCTGGACGCCTGGGACAGCTATCTGCCCAGGTTCATCAAGATCATGCCCAGGGACTACCAGCGCGTCTTGGCGGAGCGGGCGGCTCGGGGGGAGCTGACGCTGGAGCCGGAGCTGGTACACCATGGGTAATCCCACCGGCTTTATTGAGCTGGGACGAGAGCCTCCCAAACGTCGTTCCATCAAGGCGCGAATCAAAGACTATCGAGAGTTTTACAAGCCCTGGCCGGAGCCGAAGATTCGGGCCCAGGCCGGGCGCTGTATGGCCTGCGCGGTGCCCTTTTGCCACACCGGTTGTCCCTTGGGGAACCTTATCCCTGATTGGAACGATCTGGTCTATCGTGGTAGTTGGGAGAGGGCCCTGGATGCGCTCCATGCCACCAACAACTTCCCGGAGTTCACCGGCAGGATCTGCCCCGCGCCTTGTGAGACATCATGCGTCCTGGCCATCAACCAGGACCCGGTGACTATCGAGTATGTTGAGAAGGCAATTGCCGACCGTGGGTTCAAGGAGGGGTGGATCAAGCCCAACCCTCCGAAGGTGCGCACCGGGAAAAAGGTGGCCGTGATCGGCTCCGGCCCCGCGGGGCTGGCCGCCGCGGCGCAGCTGAACAGCGCCGGGCACAGGGTGACCCTCTTCGAACGGGATGAGTACATCGGTGGACTGCTCACCCTGGGCATCCCCGACTTCAAGCTGGAGAAGCAGGTGGTACAGCGGCGGGTCGACCTGATGGCGGCGGAAGGGGTTGAGTTCAAGACCGGCGTCCACGTAGGTGTCAACTATTCGGTGAAGAAGCTTCGCGATAGCTTCGATGCTATCTGCCTCACCGGCGGCGCAACTCAGCCTCGAGACCTTCCGGTGCCAGGCCGGGACCTGAAGGGCGTGCACTTCGCTATGGAGTACCTGACCCAGCAGAACAGGGCGCTCGCCGGCAAGACCATATCAGATGCCGAGCATATCACCGCCAAGGGCAAACGGGTGGTAATCCTTGGTGGTGGTGACACCGGCGCCGATTGCCTTGGAACGGCACACCGGCAAGGAGCAAAGGAGGTACTCCAGTTTGAGATACTACCGGAGCCTCCCCCAATGAGGCGGGTGGACAATCCGTGGCCCCAGTGGCCCCTGGTCCTGCGTCTCTCCGCAGCCCACGAGGAGGGCGGCCTCCGCGACTACGACATCTCCACCAAAGCCTTCTCTGGGAACAGCGGCAGCGTGGAGAAGCTCCACTCCGTGCGGGTCCAGTGGGACCGTGAAGAGACGGGTCGTCTGGCTATGAAAGAGGTGCCGAGTAGCGAGGTGGAGGTGGAGACGGAGTTGGTCCTGCTGGCCCTGGGATTTCTCCACCCCGAGCACGATGGTCTGCTGGCCAACCTGGGCGTGAAGTTGGACCCTCGTGGCAATGTGGCCGTGGATGGCAACATGATGACCAACGAGCCCGGCATCTTCGCCGCGGGAGACATGGTTCGGGGCGCCTCACTGGTGGTGTGGGCCATCGCCCAGGGCCGCGATGCCGCCCGTGGCGCAGACGAGTATCTCATGGGCTCTACCGACCTGCCGCGGGCGCTGGTGTAGGCGGGGCGGTTCTCAGTAGAATCTCAGCGTGGTTGCCTGCTCCCCCTATGCTATACTCCTAGCTAAGTCACGCTCTCTCGGACTCACCCTATGCACACCTTCCGCCTGGCCATGGCCCAGATGAACCCCACCGTGGGCGATCTGGATGGGAACACCCGTACGATCCTGCGGCTCATCGGCGAGGCCCGTACCCTTGGAGCCGACCTGGTGGCCTTCCCCGAAATGGCCCTCACCGGCTATCCGCCGGAGGACCTCCTCCTCAAGCCCCAGTTTGTCCATGACAGCCTGAAATTTCGCGATCAGGTCGTCGCTCAGACCCAGGATATCGCCGTGGTGCTGGGGTGCGTGGACCGCAACGAGCACCTGTACAACACCGCCGCCGTGGCCTACGACGGTAAGCTGGTTGGGGTCTACCACAAGATATATCTCCCCAACTACGGCGTCTTTGATGAGAGGCGTTACTTCGAGCCAGGCATGGAGTGCCCCGTCTACGTCATCAACGGGGTGAGCGTGGGGGTTAATGTCTGCGAGGATATCTGGTACGAGGTGGGCCCCACCGAGGTGCAGTGTGTGGCTGGGGCGGAGCTCATCATCAACATCAACGGCTCACCCTACCACGCCGGCAAACTGGACTTTCGGGAGCAGATGCTGGCGGCACGTGCCGTTCACAACAGGGCCTTCGTCTCCTATACCAATATGGTGGGCGGCCAGGACGAGCTGGTGTTCGATGGTGGCGGCCTTGTGCTGGACCCCCACGGCCAGCTGTTGGTCAAGGGATGCCAGTTTGAGGAGGAGATGGTGGTGGTGGACCTGGATATAGACGCGGTGAGGACCGCACGGCGGGAAGAGCCACAGCCGGGGAAGAGTCCTGACGAGCTGGCCCGGGTAGGCACCCCCAGCGTGGTCCACGTCTCCGACTACCGTGACCCAGGCCAGCGCCCCGAACTTCCCAAGCACCGGCACACCGCTCTTCAGTCCTTGGAAGAGGTGTACGCTGCACTTGTGGTGGGGACGCGGGACTATGTGCGAAAGAACGGGTTCCAGAAGGTGCTCATCGGCCTATCGGGTGGCATAGACTCTTCCCTGACCGCCGTTGTAGCCGTGGACGCCCTGGGCAAAGAGAACGTTGTGGGTGTCTCCATGCCCTCGCGCTACTCCTCGGAGGGGAGCATCGTAGACGCCAAGCTGCTGGCGGAGAACCTGGGCATCGAGCTCCAGGTCATAGCCCTAGAGCAGGCCTTCGGCGCCTACCTTGACATGCTGGAACCCCAGTTCCGCGGCACGCAGCCCGGGGTTGCCGAGGAGAATCTTCAGGCCCGTATTCGCGGGAACATACTGATGGGCCTCTCCAACAAGTTCGGGTGGCTGGTGCTGACCACAGGGAACAAGAGCGAACTGGCGACCGGCTACAGCACCCTGTACGGCGATATGGCAGGCGGGTTCTCCGTCATCAAGGATGTCCCCAAAACGCTGGTGTATACGCTGTCCGGCTACGTCAACCGGCGCGATGGCCTGGAGGTGATTCCCCAGGCGGTCATCGACAAGCCGCCCAGCGCGGAGCTTCGGCCCGACCAGCGGGACCAGGACTCCCTGCCTCCTTACGATGTTCTGGACTCTGTTCTGAAGGCATACGTTGAGGAGGATCGCAGCTATGCCGAGATTGTGGAGATGGGCTTCGATCCTCAGATAGTACAGCAGGTGATCAAGCTGGTGGACCACAGTGAACACAAGCGTCGCCAGGCTCCTCCCGGCGTGAAGATTACGCCGCGCAACTTCGGGCGTGACCGCCGCATGCCCATCGTCAACCGGTACAGGCAGTTCTAGGGCGGTCTGCCCCGGTTGACAAAGCCCCTTGTTGGTGCCTGGGGCGTGTGCTACCATGCGTCCAAGTCTGTGCCAAGGACATCTACGGAGCAAAGCAACATGGCGGCGGAGCAGGACAAGGCCCTGGAGATGGCAATCAGCCAGATCGAGCATCAGTTCGGCAAGGGCGCTATCATGCGCCTGGGCGAGGCGGGAGCGAGGATGGCCATCGGTGCCATCCCCACCGGCTCCCTGTCCCTGGACGTTGCTCTGGGCATTGGGGGCGTACCCCGTGGTCGCGTGGTCGAGGTGTACGGAGCGGAGTCCACGGGCAAGTCGACGCTGGCGCATCACATAGCGGCCGAGGCCCAACGTACGGGCGGTACCGCGGCCTACATCGATGCCGAGCACGCCATGGACCCGGACTACACCGCGCGGTGTGGTGTCAACGTCGACGACCTGCTTATCTCCCAGCCTGACAATGCGGAGCAGGCCCTGGAGATCACCGAATACCTGGTGCGCAGCGGAGCTGTGGACGTGGTGCTGGTGGATAGCGTAGCGGCCTTGGTCCCCCGTGCCGAACTTGAGGGGGATATGGGCGACTCCCACATGGGGCTCCAGGCCCGCCTGATGTCCCAGGCCCTGCGCAAGCTGACCGCCGCCATCAGCCGCTCCAATACCACGGTGGTGTTCATCAATCAGATCCGAGAGAAGGTGGGTGTGGTCTTCGGCAACCCGGAGGTGACCCCTGGAGGTCGGGCCCTCAAGTTCTACAGCTCTGTCCGTATCGAGCTCCGGCGCGTGGAGGCCATCAAGCACGGCACGGAGGTGGTGGGCAACCGTGTGCGGGCACGTGTGGTCAAGAACAAGGTGGCACCACCCTTCCGGTCCGCCGAGTTCGACATCATGTTCAACGAGGGAATCAGCAAAGAGGGCGACATCTTGGATCTGGGGACCAGCATGGGGATTCTTAGCAAGACCGGCTCCTTCTACTCCTACGAGCAGACGCGTCTGGGCCAGGGCCGGGAGCAGGCCAAGGAGTTTCTCAGAGGGCATGCCGATACCGCACAGGAGGTGGAATCCCGCATCCGCAGCGATACCGCCAGGACACCTGCCGTGCCGGTCGGGGGCCCCGCGGCGGTCCCGAAAGAGGAGCCCGAGCCCTCGGAGGTGTAGCGCTCTCTTCCTCTGTTCACCAGCGGCCGGGTACGCCCGGCCTTTTTCATACCCGCACTACCGTCCTGGAGTGAGTACAGATGACCAGTTCCGAAGGGGATCAGATAGGGCGGGCTTTCCGGGCGGGTCTGCGGTTCGTCTCCTACCGGCCCCGGAGCCGACAGGAGATACGCCGCCGCCTGGGACGTCGCTTTGGGGCGCGCACGGTGGAGCTGGCGCTGGCCCGGCTGGAGGAGCAGGGCTATGTAGATGATGCCGCGTTCGCGCGCTCCTGGCGTGAGAGCCGGGAGGCCCACAGGCCCAGGAGCGCGGGTCTCATCCGGCGGGAGCTTGCCCAGCGTGGTGTGGGCCGTGAGGTGGCCGAGGAGGCCGTGGCCGGCCTGGACGACGAAGCCAATGCCTATCGAGCGGGGCTGGGGCGGATGCGGTCGCTGGGGGGGCTGGACTATGTGACCTTCCGCCGCCGCCTGGAGGGGTATCTGGGGAGGCGGGGGTTCGGTACGGGGATCGTGCGGAAAGCCGTGGAGCGGCTGTGGCGGGAGCGCTCCCCCGTAGTCTGAGGAGGGTGGCGAGGACACCGGGTGGGGGAGGACCGCCGGTGCCTCGCCGGGGGGAGATCGCTACTGGCCGTCCTGGCGGGTCAGGGCGTAGGCGATCTTGTCGCGGGCAGATAGTGCCGATACGTCCGGGGCAGAGCGTATGGGGGCACCGGTGGGCACCCGCTGCTCCGCAAGCTGCGCCTCCAGGTTGCTGCGGATGCGCTCGACCATACCCCTGGCCTGGGCGAGGGATGCCTCGACCTCCTCGGGGGTGGCGCCGATGACCAGCTCCGCCGGGATCTCCGGCGCCGCTGTCAGGAGCGCCTCCCGGTAGCGGGCCGTCGCTGAGGTGAGCTGGTGGCGGAGGGCGTCCACCTCCGTGTCCCGCTGTGCCAGGACGGCCCTGGCCTCCGCCAGTTCCACCTGGAGGTCAGCGGTGGATGGCTCTACAGGCTCCGCGGGTTGGGCC
>JAPUKM010000104.1 GCA_027295645.1 Chloroflexota bacterium
TCGAGGTGTCGGAGAGGTGCCGATCGTTCCGTGCATGGCGGCCATAAGCAATGCAATTTACCAGGCAACGGGGCTGAGGTTTCACGAACTTCCGATGTCTCCCAGCCGTGTCCTGGGCGCCCTCCATGCGAAAAACGGGAGCCCGTAGGTCGGCTATGCCGGAGGTATGGGTTCCCGTAGTCGCGCAGCACCTGACCGGCGGGAAGCAGAGGGTCCGAGTGGCGGGGTCAACGGTGCACCAGGTGGTCGACAGCCTGGAAAGCGCGTACCCGGGTATGAAGGCGCTGCTCTGCGAGGGGGCGGAGATCATGCCCGGGATCGCGGTGATCATCGATGGCGAAGTCACGAACACCGGAATGCTGGCCCGTGTTCAGGAGGAGAGCGAGGTCCACTTCTTGCCCGCCATCGGTGGGGGGACGGCGTGACCTCTCAGTAGGTCCAGTTGTTGCGAGGGTGTCTTTACCGTAGAATCGCCCCGTGGCGATCAGAGATTCCTTGCTGGCAGTCAGACGCTCTGTTCAAGGGCGTCTCTTCGTAACCCTACAGAACAGAGAGTTCCGTTTTCTGTGGGGGGCCAGTCTCTTTGGCCATCTCTCTCTCTCCATGGGGCTCATAGTCCTGGGGTGGATTGTCCTGGATAAGACGGGTGAACCCTGGCTGGTAGCCCAGGTCATCTTCTACTTCGGCCTATTTCTGTTTATTCTGTCCATCTTCTCCGGCACCCTGTCAGACCGATTCCCCCGTAAATCGTTGATGGTCTTAGGGTCTCTCATCAGGCTCGGCCCCTGGGTCTTCCTTGCCATCATAGCCCTAACGGACTCGCTAGCCATGTGGCAGATGATTGCGGCTTCAGGGGTGGTTGGTCTGGGAGTTGGTGTGGAGATGCCGGCATCACGTGTGCTGGCTCACGACCTGGTGGGTAATCAGGGGATCATCAACGCCATGTCCCTGGACTCTGTAAGCCGTCATGTCTCCCGAGGTGTGGGGCCGTTTGCAGGGGGTGTGCTCTACGACGTGGCGGGCGCCGAGGTGGCTCTGGTGGCCATCTGTGTGGTTCAGCTGGCAGCCCTGGTGTTGCTGCTGCCTATGCGGATGGCGCCAAGCGTAGCCAGCCGATCAGGACGGGGGTCGTTTGCGAGCGATATGGTGAAGGGACTGGCCTACCTGTCCAGGAATCAACTGGTTCTGGCCCTTGTGGTGGGGGCTACTATAACGAACCTCTTCCTGCTCCCCATGATCTTCCTGCTGCCGGTCTTTGCCAGAGAGATCCTGGACATAAGCGCCAGCAAGCTGGGTCTCCTCACGCTGATCGGCACTCTGGGCTCCATAGGTGGCGCGCTGTTCATGGCCAGCAACCCGAGGATATCGCGACCAGGGCTTCTCTGGCTTGGGATAGCCTATTTTCTGGCTGCCGTCACGTTAGTATTCGCCTGGTCCACCTGGTTTGTCCTGTCCATGCTTCTTCTGGTGCTTCACGGGTTGGCCTTCGCCACCTCTGGAGCACTTCAACCAAGTATGGTGATCCTGGCGTCTGATGAGGAGATGAGAGGCCGTACGTCAGGATACATGTCCCTGGCCATGGGCCTTTCACAGCTTGGAGTGCTGGCTATGGGAGGTCTCATCGCGCTGCTGGGAGTCTCCCTGGGCCTGGCAACGAGTACCGGCATTGCAATAGCCCTTCTCTCGTTGCTTTTGGTCTTCTTCCCCGTGCTGACGAGAAGGGCTATCGAGCTGGAGCCGGCGCGGTCTGCCTAGCTGCGACGCCGCCGCCCAGGGCGGTTTCCGCCTATGACACCATACGCCTGACAGGCCGGCATGCATCTCGCCCAATTCATGAGGTCCGTTCAGATCAGCCAGCTACCGGAGCGATGCGTCTTCTGAATCGTATGGGGATTAGGATAGCGGTGGCTAGAAACATTGCGACGGCAGAAAACCAGAAGTTGATCTCGATGCCGAACTCGGTCACCAGGTACCCCACCAGCGGGGGTGAGATGAGGCTGAATGGAACGCTGAATAGGATCATGATGCCGAACGCGCTGGACTGTACATTATCAGGTGCAACATCCAACAAGGCCGAGTGCTGAATGTTGAGGATGGCGTAGAAGAAGAAGCCCAGGACTCCTACCACGAACCCCAGCGCGATACCGCCCGGGACAAGGGCCATGGCTGCGTACAACAGTCCCATTGCGGCCAAGCTGGGAACGATAACCATCTTCCGTCCAAGTCTGTCCGATAGGATGCCCATCAGCGGTTGAGAGATCATTCCCATGGCGTACAGGAGACTGAGATAGACACCAAGGACAAAGGAGGAGGAGCCGAGTGTCTCCCTGACGTAGATCGGGAGGAAGGTCAGGATGCTGAATCTGGCCATATTGGTCAGGTTGCTTGATGCCAGTATACCCACGACGTGAGCATTGGAGAGCAATGTCTTGATGTCTCCCACGTATGACCGGAAGGGCGGCTTGGGAGCCGGCTCCTGATACATAGTCCCCACGCTTCGCCAAAGGATGAGGGCGATGACAAGGGCCGGTATCAGATGAAACTGCAATGTCCCTTGCCATGAAACCATGGCGATGATGGCTCCTACGGTCACCGGGGCCACGGCGTCGCCGAAGCTGGCCCCCACTCCATGTACCGCCAGAACAAAGCCTCGGTGATCGGGAAATTGGAGTGAGAGCGCCCCGGTGGCCCCCGGATGCCAGAGGGCTGTGCCGAGACCTATAAGGCCCTCCGCAACAAGTACCCATGCATAGGTATGGGTGCTCCCAATCAGGAAGTAGGCAAGCCCGAACGTGGCGATTGCAGTGGCCAGGATGAGGCTTCTCCGCTGGCGGTAGGAGTCCGCTAGATAGCCGGACGGGAGTGTGGTAGCGGCGTTGACCCCGAACCGGGCTGTGGTGATCGTCCCGATCTGGACATCGGTGAGGCCGAAGTCTGACTTGATGGAAGGCAACATCAATGCCAAGAGGCTCTGATACCAATGCACGATCATGTGGCCGGCCGTAAGGGACCCGAGGAAGCGTAGCCGTTGGCTCCCTACCTCGTCGATATTTTTCTGAAATTTTGAGATGGAGGCCTGCAAGAATCACCTCTGGAGCAGGAACGCACGGTCAAGCCGGTGCTTATGGTCACTTCTGTGATCTATGCCACTCATGCACGCCCTCAAGGGTAATAGCTACAACGACGATACGCAAATAGCCACCACGTGACGGATGCGTCGGAGCGCAGGGCCTCTGCAGGTTCGTTGCAAAGGTGGACTGCACCTTTACAGTCACGAACCCAAGAGCTATCTTGGGTGGGATTCTCCTCTCCCCTACGATTCGGAGGTACCTAGGTGGCCATAGCCCATATCGTCAGCCGTGGGAGGATATTTTATGGCTGGTACATTGTTGCGGTGGCGGCAATTGCGGGGGCCTCTGCAGGTGTCCTTGGCTACAGCTTCGGCCTCTTTTTCGATCCCATGCGCGAGAGCTTGGGATGGAGCCGCACTTCAATATCATGGGCGATAGCCATCAGGTCCGCCATCAATATGCTCACCGGGCCCATCTATGGGCCAATAGTGGACCGGAAACACGGTGCGCTGATTCTCATGGCGGGCGGGGGAGTGGTGCTGGGAATCAGCATGATGCTGACGGCAGCGATGACCGAACTCTGGCAGTTCTACCTGCTCATAGGAGTGGCATACGGCCTTGCGATGGGAGCGGAGGGTTCCCAAGTAGTTGCCCCGGTCGTGATATCCAAGTGGTTTATCCGCAAACGGGGCCGAGCTCTCGCCATCGTCACTCTGGGCCCCAATGTGGGCAATATCATCTTCATCCCGCTGGCCGCCTTCATTATCCTGAACTTCGGTTGGCGCGAAGCCTGGTTTATATCCGGACTATTTGCCCTCTTAATGGTGTCACCACTCAGTGCTCTTTTCGTCCGCCGAACCCCTGAAGATATCGGGCTCCGGCCCGACGGCGATACACACGATCAAGCGTCTGAAAGGGCGACGGACACCCAGCGGTCTGACCTGGTCACGGACTACGACTGGACGCTTAGGGAGGCGGTGCGGACCCCGGGCCTATGGATGATGGTCGCCGCGTTCACGGTCAGCGGCGCGGGCCTGGGCGGGTTCCTTGTCCACGTCCTGCCCGCACTGACGGACAAGGGTTACTCCACCGCTTTCGCCACTGCCATGGTGGCCGAGTTGAGTGTGGTTGTCCTGGTGGCAAAGATGGTGTGGGGATTCCTGGGAGAGCGTATTCAGGTGCGATACCTGATGATGGTCTCCTTTGTTCTCTCAGCAATGGGGTTGTTCCTGGTTGTGGTTGTGGACAGGGGAAATCTCATCCTCCTTCTACCACTGGTCTACGGTATTGGCGGGGCCGGGTATGGCCCACTTTCAAGTCTCATGTGGGCCAACTATTTTGGCAGACGCTCTCTGGGCAGTATCCGGGGAGCCCTTCTCCCCATTACCCAGGTGGTCAGTGCGTTCAGCCCCGTCTTCGCCGGGGCCGTCTTCGAAAGCGAGGGCAGCTACGACCTGGCATTTATTATCTTTGGCCTCTGCTTTGTCTTCGCGGCAGGTGCGATCTACGTGGCACGCCGACCAGAGCCACCCAAGCCTGTGTGAACTCCGCTCGATACTTCACGTCCAATGTGGCAATAACAGACGCTATCCGCTGATTGGATTAGAGATCTGGTTACGCCCGGTGGGCGGGCGTAACCACTCAACCGCTGCTATAATCGCCACGTAAACGGAAGACGCCAGGGAGGTGCCATGCCGGTCCTGCTTTACGAGAAGCGAAATCAGATTGCTTACATTACTCTTAATCGCCCCGACGTTCTCAACGCCTATAACATCGAATTGATAGAGGCTCTGGGCGATGCGCTGGTAGACTACCGCGATGATCCGTCGCTCCTGGTGGCCATCATGAGTGGTGCCGGAAGGGCCTTCTCAGTGGGAGCCGACCTAAAGGACATGGTGGCTCGAGGTCAGGCAGCGGGGACGAGGACGCTGCGTACCCCCATTAAGCAGGAGGTATGGAAACCTATGATTGCCGCCATAGATGGCCATGCATTAGCGGGAGGCTTCAGCATGGCGCTTGAGTGCGACATCCGGCTAGCCACTGAACGTTCAAGCCTGGGCAACGTAGGGGCTCGGGTTAGCGCCATAGGAACTCTGGAGCTTCTGGATATGGTGCCGATGGGGGAAGCTCTGTACATGATGTTGACAGGGACCCCCATCAGCGCTGACGAAGCGTATCGCATTGGCCTGGTTCACAAGGTTGTGCCTGATAGAGAGACACTGATGCAAGAGGCCGAGGCCATTGCCGAGGAGATCAAGCTTTGTGCGCCCCTGGCGGTCCAGGCGGTGCGCCGTATTGCATATACGCGATTCACGCGCCCACCAAACGAGATCCAAGAGCTCACGCAATCCCTCCGAAAGCGGGTGTCTCAGACAGAAGACGCGAAAGAGGGGCCTCGTGCCTTTGCGGAGAAGCGTAAGCCTGTCTGGAAGATGCGCTAGCTAGCGGCACCGAACCCCTATTGCCGTCTGGAAGCTCTGCTATAATCGGCACGTTCCAACGGGCTCGCCGTGGAATGGGGCAACTTCAGTACATCGGGGGAGGGTTCTATGGCTGCTGCGTTGACCCGCACGGAGCATTACGTGCCCCGGAAGGACGGGAGGGTCTACTATGTAAAAGTGGGCCAGGGAGAGCCGTTGCTTCTACTCCACCCTGCCGGTAGAAGCGGATGGCATTGGAGAAAGGTAATCGATCAGTTCGCACGGCATTACACCTGCCACAACGTGGATCTCCCTGGATACGACCACTCCGATATTCCACCCCGGCAATACTCGATTGAGGACTATCTACAGGCAATTATGGATGTGCTGGATAGCGCAGGAATCTCCCAGACGTCCATACTGGGGAGCCATACGGGTTCGATGATAGCTGTGCTCATGAGTGCGACCTATCCTGACCGAGTACGGAAGATGGTTCTCGACGGTGTGCCGTACTGGAATAGGGAAGGCGGCCAAACCTACTTCGAAAAGCTTGTCAGCCCCGGATATACCGACACCACCTCCTACGACCGCCCAGTCCCGCCCATGACGACCTGGGAGGAGGCTTCAGCCAGCAACCCTCATCTTACCCGGGAGCTTTGGCAGAAGGGCGAGGAGATCAAGCAAAAGAGCCGCTATTGGTCCCGGCTGACGTTCGAGGCCATATCCGGCTACGATATGACTAAGATAGGCCCAAACGTGAAGGCTCCTTCGCTGATCCTCAACGGGGATGGGGAACGGATACGATTCAGCGAGAAAGAGGCCGAGAAGGGGATCGCAGGCACGACTCTCAAGGTCATCGAAGGGTCACCAGGTCCAGTCCACGAGCACAAGCCGGAGGAGTTCACCAGACTGGCTTTGGACTTTCTCTCAAGGACCACCGCTGATTCAAGGAAGGCCATGGACGGTACGTAAGTCCGCCTCCTCCTCTGGCGATGTGTTAAATTGTCCCCAATCAAGATCCATGGAGGTACTGATGGAAGCGTATTGCATGAAGTGCAGGACGAAGCGCGAGATTCGCAACCCAGCAAATGTTACGTTGAAGAATGGCCGGCCGGCGACACAAGGAACCTGCTCGACCTGCGGAACGAAGGTGTTCCGAATAGGGAGAGGATAGGAGCTTCCCCAGGGCATACGGCGCTCTGCAAGGGGAGCCGGACAGGAGGGGGTAGAATTACTCCTTCATGAGGCGGGCTACCCGCTTAGGCTCCTGCAGAGACTCAAGACGGCCGCAACAGGCCGCCACCGCACTGGGCTTGAATCAGGCGGCCAAGGCCGGAGCCAGCAGGCCCCGGTAGTGGTCGGGTAGAAAGATGGTCGGCGACCTAGTCTTTGTTCAAGACTAGGCCGCCTTTTGCGTGTTTGAAAGCTGGTACGCCCGGTGGGATTCGAACCCACGACCCTCGGTTCCGAAGTTCGATTAGGCTTGTCCTGACCTGTGCCGTCCTATACCGACGAGGTCTGTTACGTATCTGAGACCAACATCGTTAGGTCGTTGTGTTCAGCCCTGTGCCGCCCCGTGTCGGCAAGTATGTCGGCAAAATGTCGGCAAAATGTTGTAGCTGATGTGTAGCTGGCCCAGATAAC
>JAPUKM010000105.1 GCA_027295645.1 Chloroflexota bacterium
TCCGTTGTACGGCTCGCCATGTCTGCCAGGGTTATGTCATGGGTCGCTACGACCACCGTCGCGCCCTGTTCCAGAGCCACGCTCTTCAACAGGGTCGCAATATTAAGTCCTGTCGTAGTATCCAGGTCTCCGGTGGGCTCGTCCGCCAGCAGTAGCAGCGGATTCCCCACCAGAGCCCTCGCAATCGCTACCCGTTGCTGCTCTCCACCGGAGAGCTCGTACGGGCGATGCCTGGCACGTGCCGATAATCCCACGCGGTCCAGCGCTTTTTCGGCAAGGCGGCGTCGTTCACTCCCGGGTACGCCGTTGATACGTAGCGGGAGTTCCACATTCTCATAAGCTGAGAGAAGTGGAAGGAGGCCATACGACTGAAAAATGAATCCGACTTTGTGCCGACGAAACGCTGTCAGTTCCTTCTCAGACATTGTGCTCAGATCCTGGCCTTCGAACAGCACCTGCCCATGTGTGGGACGGTCCAATCCTCCGAGTAGGTTGAGAAGAGTAGTTTTGCCAGACCCGGAGCGCCCGAGGATGACCAGGAGCTCACCGCGGAAGACCTCCAGGTTGACATCCTTAACGGCGAGCACGTCGGCGCTCCCCGCCGGAAAAGAGCGCGCCAGACCTCGGGCTTCAACGATGATCTCTTTCGGGCTCGATTGAGTCATTGATCACTGACCCGTGGCTTTATTAGTATCCCGTCGTTCCGCACCTCAACAGAAACCCTTCCCCCAGGTCCGAGCGTTTCCAGGGACTCAACAGGGAGCTGGAGGCGGCCAGCACGGTCCACTACAACGTACTCTCCTTGGACAGTTTCTCCGGAACCCTGAAGAGGAGCCTCCCTTGCGGACTCCGCGACTATCCGCCCGTCACGCATATGTACAACGCGGTCTGCAAAATCCCCCACTCCAAGATAGTGGGTGACGACCACTACGGTTACACCATAGGTGCGACAGATATCCTGCATCGCCTGGAACACCTCGTTGGCGGTACCGGTATCCAACTCGCCGGTCGGCTCGTCAGCCAGGAGTAGCCCAGGCCGGTTGGCAAGGGCCACGCCGGTGGCAACCCGCTGCTGCTCGCCACCCGAAAGTTGATGAGGAAGACGCTTCGCCTGCTGGACCAGACCCAGGACGGAAAGGAGTTCAAGTGCCCGGCCTCTCCGTTGAAACGCACGTTCGCCCGCTATTGCCATGGGCAACTCTATGTTCTCAAGCGCCGTTAGATACGGGAAGAGATTTCGTGAAGTGCTCTGCAATAGAAACCCCACCTCATGGCGGCGGTATTGGACCCTATCCCGCTCCGACATGTTCAGCAGGTCCCTTCTGCCAACCCGTGCCTGCCCGGCTGACGGGACCTCCAAGCCCGCCAGAATGTTCAGCAGGGTTGATTTGCCGCACCCGCTCGCCCCCACGATAGACAGGAAGGCCCCAGCCGAAACATTGAGGTCCACGCCCCTCAGCGCAACCACCTCCAAATCCGCCCTTTTGTAGATCTTGAACAGGTCCTCACACTCAATGTAAGGTTCGCGTTTGTCGCTCATAGCCTCTCCTGCTACATAGTGTCCAGAGCACAGTACGACCGCCAACCCCTACGTTTCCGCCACCCGCAGGAATCGTTGCACATCCAGCCGGCGTATGACCAGCGCCGCCGCCGCAACAACACCCATCATCGCCACCGCCAACACCGCGTAAGCAAGCCCAAGTCCGGCCCAATCGTTCTGAAAGACCATGGGAGGAGTGATACGTGCACCCCCTTCCGCGACCTCCAGCAGAGGTAAAATGGCCCTGCCCAACAGCTGCCCACCCAACGTTCCCAGAGCCAGACCGAAGGCCACGGTGACAGCCAGGTTGAACCAGATCAGTCCGTTGACCTGCCCACGGGAAAACCCAAGAGTCCGCATGACCGCGAACTCGCCGAGGCGCTCCCGTGAGTCTATGTACGTGTACAGAGCAAGCCCGGAGGCAGAGGCCGCCACTATCACAACGAATGACAGGGCCAGGAGTCCACTCCACCCCGCGCTCAGCAGAGGGTCCTGCTCACGCGTGGCGATCATGGCGGTGGCATCGAATAGATCGCGGACATCCCCCCCGTTTTGCTCAATCACATTGCGGAGAGCTCCGGTGTCAAGGCTTCCGTCAGCTGAGCGGACCCATACCTCCAGACCGGGGTAGACGATCCGTGCGCTGTGCAATCCCACGTAATCTATCGTTGAAGCCAGGTCTGACACTATGAAAGGGGTCCGCCGAGGGTCCAGGGTCGGGAAGAACTCGGCCACACCAACCACCTTCATCGGGACAAAGACACCGCCGGCAAATACGGAGACAGAGACCACATCGCCAATTTCCACCTGGTTCGCGTCCAGGAAGGAGGGACTGGCCAGGGCGGGTACCGGCGATTCAGGCGACCCCTTTCTGATGCCACGCAATGCCGCAGCATTCCCGGCCCAGGTGAACACGGCACTTCGCCGCCCCGGACGGGTCACCGCCTCGCTCATTGATAGAGAGTACAGACCCCGCTCCAGCTCGTCCTCCAGCGGGTACCACCCCTCTATACTCTGGAAGGCATCCACCTCCACCGCTCCCTCCGTAGTAATCGCCTGGAGTTGGTCCAGGAAAACGGCCCCGCTGGTGCCGCTCCCGCTAAGGGAGCGTATCCAGAGGGCATGCAGAGTATAGGGAGCAGTCACGGCTGGGGGTGTGGCACGCCTTGAGTCTGGCGGGACTGGCCGGATCGGAGCCTCAAGATAGGTCCATCCGCCCCCGGGCACCTCCCCAAACTCCATGTCGAAGTACACACCGTTGCTGTCCTGTAGCCGGGCCATCAGGCCGATCCGCCCTGAGAGGCGGCCCGGCTGGACCCATATCCCCAGGGCCGTTGCGGTCCCAGGAAGGCGAATTCCTTCAGTCGAGCTATCGACAGGAGCAAGCGGCTCCAGCATTTGGGCAATCGGGGATGAGGTGAAGTCTCCACGAAACCAGGCCACGTCATGAAACGATTCCGTGTCCACGATCAGGAGCGTGGCGTCAGTCCCGAAGTTCGCCGTCGCAACCCTGGAATTGGCCCGCATGACGTCGGAGGCCGCGGCCACCCCAGGCAGCGACTCGATGGACTGAGCCAAACGCGGCCTCTCGGCCGTTTGAGTCCCGAGAGCGTATTGGATACGCACATCCGCCCCAGCGTCGTAGCGGGCCTGGTCGTGCTGACTTCGCTCCAGTGTCGCAATGAGGTTGGAACCCAATGTCCCCATCGATGTGGCCAACGCCAGCAGTACTAAAAGCACTCCCGCGGGTATCGGGTCTCGCGCCATTCGGCGCAACGAATGGACCAGCCATACGGGACCCGTACGTGCGAACAGCCACGAGGCGATTCGCAACGCAAGGGGGAACAGTCGCAAAATGATCAGCCCGGCGGCGACCACTCCCAACACGGGCCCCAGGAGCAGGGTCATGTCCAGCTCTACCCTCTCCTCCCCCAGCCTCTGCACCAGGAACGAACCACGGGACTTGAGCTGCCACCAGATAACCCCAATGAGTGCCAGCAAGGCCCAGTCCAGATAATAGCGGTGCATCAATGGCACCTGCGGCGGCCGAGCCGACTCGCTGCGAAAGGCCACGACTCCTCTGCCAGCAGAGCCGAGCACAGAGGCGGCCAGGACCACCACCGCGAGGACCGCCCCGATGGCTCCGACCAGAAAAGCGGCGGGAGAGATATTCGCGGCCGCCAACCCCTCCTCTCCCGACGCGACGGGGAAGAGATTTCCTGTCATTACGACCATCGCCTGGGCCAGAAAGGGCCCCAGCACCAGGGCCGGAATCGCCAGGAGCAGCCCCTCCACCAGGATCACCAGTCCAACCTGCCCGGTGGATGCACCGCGGCTGTGCAGCAGAGCCACCTCCGCCGCACGTGTGCGTCCGATCAGCCTCGCAATAAGGAACACGTAGTACAGCAACACCCCCAAGGCCAGGAAAATCACCAGGAATAGGGGGACCCTTGCCAGGACCAGAAGAGTCGCATATCGATCCAGCACCTCATCCAGGTCAGTGCTCCAGGAGGAGGTGGGCAGGTTGGCCCTGACGTCTCCTATAGCGCCCAGAAGAGTTGCCCGCAGCTCGTCAGCCTCGGAAGCCCTCAGCCCCTCCTGGTCCGTGACGAACAGCCACGTGAACTCGGAACTCAGGCCCGGAAAGGCAGCGCCGACCGTATCAAACAGAGCATCGACGCCGGTGTGCGTGGGCAAGGTTATCCAATCGCGGTCGACATTGGTCAGTCGCTCTCTCGTGCTGAATTGCCAGGACGGGTCCGACGGGTCCAAGGGCTCGAAGATGCCTACCACGCGTATCGGCAAGGCGCTCTCCGGGTCCCCCCTTATCGCGGAGAAGATGCCAACCAGGCTATCAACCGGGAGCTCCAGCGCGGAGGCTCCCAGAGAGTCGATGACCACCTCCACCTCTCCGAGGGACGGCTCTGGGAGCCGTCCCTCCACCATACGTACGCGGTCTCCGAAGCCCGCTAGAGCCTGCAGGCTGCCTCTTGGACGCTCAGGATGAGTTGGCGTTTGCTCCGGCAGGTCCGTGAAGTAGAGGGTAGAGGTCTGAATCAGAAGTATCGACTCCTGAAGATATGGGCTCAAGGGCCGGCGGACACGTGCGTTCACATATTGGCTGGTGGTGTTGAAAACCGTGCGCTCCAAGGTGCGGACCGTTCGTACGGTCAGGTTCAACTCTTCATCGGATGCGCTGCGAAGAGTGTGTTGGAGAGCCGTCTCGCTAAGGGCATTCGAGTAGATCACACCAGAGGCCATCAGGGCCGCTGCTAGAACCAGGCCCAGGCCCGCTGCGGCTTGCAAACGCCAGTCGGCCGATGTTCGTCGCAGGGCGACCAAAATTGCAAACCGAGAGAGGGTTAACAGTCCCATCGGCATTCCATTACTATCATTGATGACCTACTCTTCAACACGCAGGACTTCGTGGAGACGTAGCCGGGCCGCCAGAAATATGGCGAGCAGCGTAGATAGGACACCCGCGAGCGCTATCTCGGTAAAGGCCAGGCCCAACAGCCATCCATCCAATGTCAGCTCCATTGGCGGCACCACCGTCCCTCCCCTCGCGGTGACGCCCAGGTAGTCCAACACCCACTGACCTACCCAGGCCCCCATAGCTAACCCGGCTCCCAGTCCCACGGCGGTCATTATGAAGCCCTCCACCGCCAGCATCGTTCTCAAGTGCCAACGGGACATTCCCAGGGCTTGAAGAACCCCGAGTTCAAGCCTGGCCCGCTTCACCGCGATGCCGACGTACATCGTAAACCCAAGGATCGCCACAGCACCGAGAGCAATTCCGGCCAGGAGGGCGAGCCCGCTCCAGGCACCACCTTCCAGGGGGCTTCTACTCGCCTGCACCGCCTCCTCTTCCCTGTCATGGATTGCTGGGTAACGGGGGAGGATATCCCCCAGATGTGCCAGCGTCACATCCCGGTCGATACCCTCCTGCATCCCAATCCAAAGCTCCGTAGATTCCGCAGGCCTCGCCAGAGGCAGGCTCCGGAAATAGCGATCGAGATGCGCCAAGTTAACCACGAGGAACGGTAGGTCGTCCGGATAGAGAGTTGGGAAGTACTCCGCTACATCACGTATCGATAGCTTTACAGGCTGGCCCAGTATGCCGACCACAAGCTCCTGCCCCACGCCGAGGGTCGCGCTGGCAATGGCTGGTATAGGCATCGGCCCTGGAGGGATAAACAGCCCTCGCGAACTGCCCGTGATGCGCTCTACCCAGGCGTACTGAATCCCTGTGCGGCCTGAACGGGCCGCGCCACGCGTATATGCGCCGGTGTCCTCTGTCGTTCCGAAGTTTGGGATCGAAATCCACGGCCCGGCCGATTCGAAGCCCTCCACTACCCCCTGCTCCCCGGCCACCGTGGCGGAAACATCGTCCAGTGCAATTGAGCCGCTGCCATAGCCGCCATAGAACGCGCCGCCTATGTTGATGGCCACCACGTTGAAGGGCGGTTGAAGGCTTGGATCAGTTGGAACAGGTGCTTCAAGATAGGTCCACTCGTCGGCGGCAAGAGCGCCGAGGGGAACGCTCTCGTACACCCCCGCGGCGTCTCTCAAGCGAAGATACAGGGTATAGTCGGGGTATGAACGCTCGGGACGGGCCCATATCCCGACAAATTCAGCCTCTTCCGGCAGGGCGATGACGCTATTGTCCGGCACCTGATCGGCCAGGGGAAGCAGCAGCGTGGCCATGTCCTTGCCCGAAAAATCGTTTCGAAACCAGGCCACCTCGGGAAGACTTGATGGGTCGACCGCCAATAGGCGATAGCCTGGCCGGCTGCTGATGCCCCTGGCGGCTGCTGCCGTAGCCCGGTAGACCCGCGCCATTGCCTGCACGCCTGGTACCCGGGCTACGGCC
>JAPUKM010000106.1 GCA_027295645.1 Chloroflexota bacterium
GATTCGTGGCGCCGGTGGCCTCGGCCCAGACCCAGCCGCTCTCTCCCGCCAGGTTCAGCTTTCGAGGCGCCTTCTTGTATTCGGGCAGGTGGACCACCGTCGCCACGTGGCCGGGCATCAGCACCATCGCGGAGCGGTAGCCCGCCGCCTTGTACATGACGGCCAGCAGCACGGCGCTGTCTTCGCAGTCGCCCTGGGCCGCCCTCTGATCGACAATCGTCGCCGCCACCTCGTCGGCGTTCTGAGCGAACTCCGGCGTCCCGAACTGATCGGAGTCGGAGGTGTAGACCACCCGGTCCCTGACAAAGTTGAAAATCCTCTCCGCGAGCTGGTTTCTATCGGGGTACTTCCGCGCGAACTCCTCCCCAAGCTGCCAGGCCACGTCCGTGCGCTCCCCCAGGCTCTCCCTCGCTATGATCGGGTCGAAACCTGCCGAAGTCACCCCCAGGAACCCCTTCGTGCCGTCGGCGCGCGTGCGGATAATTCCCCAATCGTCGACGATCTCACCGTTCCGGCGGAAGAACTGTTCGGAGGACGCGGCTCCAGCCAGCGACGGCACTAGCAGGCCCACGGCCAGGATAGCCAGGAGAATGGGTAGCGTCACCGTAGCTTTCATAGCACGCTAGAGCGGTGAGTTCAAAGCGGCGTGCAGAATCAGCCCGAAGAACACCAGATAGCCGAAAACGTAGACCCCAACCGCCTGCGGGTCATCCTCAATGCGAATGAAGGATATTTTTGGGGTCACTTTATCCAGCACCAGGAACAGCGCCAGGAGCAGCAGCAGGCTGACCACAAAGCTGGCGGCCACTAGGCCGAGCCGCCGGAGATCGATGAGGTTCTCCAACACCGGGCCTCCCACCACCCCGGGGGCGGTGGCCCCGCCGTGAATCACCAGTCCGATCAGGATGAAGAAGCCCGCGATGAACCACGCCGTCGCTATGGGGCTCTCGCCGATCCGCTCCCTCTCGTGGAGTGGTGTCAGCGCATCCATCGCCCGCACACCCAGCCAGGCCAGGACACCGGAGACCAGGACAAGAATACCCGTCTTCGCCAGCCAGAGCGCCAGCGTCACGTAATACGGGTCGGATGTGCTTAGCTCTACCATTGCCTAACTGTGGGTCGCAGCCTCAGAGAGTATCCTAGTTGGAGATGGCTACCCGGTCAAGGCGAGACACATCTTTCCCACCCGCAAGCCACGGCCCCGCGTAACTGGAGCCATCTCCCTCGTGCTAGAATGCGGCCATCGTTCTACCAGGGAGGGAAGTATGAAGATAGGGTTTATCGGGCTCGGCATCATGGGTGGAAGCATGGCCTACAACACGCTCCGGGCCGGCTCCGACCTCACCGTCCACGACATCCGACGCGAAGCGGCAACTGGGCACCTGGAAGAAGGGGCCTCCTGGGCCGACACCCCACGCCAGGTTGCGGAGGTCTCCGACATCGTGTTCACCTCCCTTCCTGGACCAACCGAGGTGGAGGCCGTGGCCCTTGGTGAGGACGGCATCCTCCAGGGAATGAGCCCCGGAAAGGTGTATATCGACCTGAGCACCAACGCTCCGGCAGTCATCCGGCGCATCCACGGCCTGTTCGCCGCCAACGGCAGCCACGTACTTGACGCGCCCGTCAGCGGCGGCCCCGCCGGGGCGAAGTCCGGAAGCTTGGCGCTGTGGGTGGGCGGCGATGAGAAGGTCTACCAGCGTTGCAAGCCCGCCCTGGACGCCATCGGCGACAAGGCCTTCTACGTCGGCCCCAGCGGCTCAGGAGCCGTCGCCAAGCTGGTCCACAACTGCGCCGGCTATGCCGCCCAGTGTATCGTCACAGAGGCGTTCACCATGGGAGTGAAGGCCGGCGTGGAGCCCCTGGCGCTCTGGCAGGCCGTGCGCCGCGGCTTTTACGGCCGCAGGGGCCTCTTCGACGCCGGTCTGGTGGAGCACCTGCTGCCCGGCAAGTTTGACCCGCCCGACTTCGCACTCAAACTGGCCCGAAAGGACGTGGACCTGGCGCTATCCCTCGGCAGGGAGCTTGACGTACCCATGCGTATGTCCCACCTGGCCCTTCAGGAGCTCATCGAAGCGGTGAACCGGGGATGGGGTGACCGGGACTCCCGCGTCGCCATGCTCTTACAAGAGGAGCGGGCTGGCGTAGAGGTCCGTGTCCCTCAAGACATCCTGGATAAAGCGCTGGAGAGTGACTAGTCTGCCAGTTCATGAGCATCTGGGACACCCGTTGGCTCCCTGAGCTGCCGCAGCTCCGGAATTGCCGCCAGTATGAGCATGATCAGGACCAGCGCAAACAGGCCCATTAGCGAAAGAGCCACAGCAGGACCGAGAACCTCCGCCCCAACTCCCAACAGTAGTATCCCTAGAGGGCCGGCGGTCATAATGACGTAGCGGATGCCCATAACGCGTCCTCGGATGTAATCGGGAACCGCCATCTGCACCAGGGTGATGTTGCTGGTAAAGGTTATCTGGAGCACAGCTCCCACAACAACCACAATGGCCAGGGATACGGCGAAGACGCTGGAGAGGGCGAAGAGAATCAAGAACGGGCCTATGCCCAGCCCGCCTGCAAAGAGCAGGAGCTTGATATGTCGGGAGCTGCTGAAGAAGGCAACAGTGAAGGCGCCAACCAGGGCCCCTATCCCGGACCCGGCCCCCAGGAGCCCCAATCCGTCCGGCCCTACATCAAGAATGTCACGTGCGACTACTGGCAGAAGAGTCATGTAGGGCGCTCCAAAGGCGGCGCTCGCCAACGCCATGAGAAGAATTCCGACCAGTGCCGGACGCTGTACCACGTAGGCCAGCCCCTCGGACAAATCCCCAAGGACCGATCCGGTTGGTGCCTGCTCAGGCCTTTCCACTGGCTGAGGAGGTCGCATCAGGAGAAGCAGGGCCACCGCCGGGATCAGCAGCAGGCTCGCGGTCAGAAAGGCTGCCCCTATGCTCCAGGCGTCGATGACGTACCCTGCCATCGCAGGCCCAACGAACATAGAGGCGCTTATGAGCGTCGTATAGAGCGCCATGCCGTTGGCCATGTCACGCGGGGCCACCAGGTTGGGTACCAAGGAGGGCCTGGTAGGCAAAATAAAGGCGAACGCCACACCACTGAGAGCCGAGAGGACAAAAACGTGCCATACCTGCACCTGGTCCCTGAGCACTAGGAAAGATAGCGCCAGGAGAATCACAAAGGTCGCCACCTCTCCCATGATCAGGATCGTGCGCCGGTTAAGTCGATCGGCCATCACCCCTGTGAAAGGTGCGGCGAGCGATGGCGGCAGCAGCGCGGTGGCGGTGACCGCGGTGACCAGGAAAGGCGAGTCGGTCAGCTCCAGCACCAGCCATCCACGTGTGATCAACACCATGGCGAATGAGACCTGAGAGACGAAGGAGGCGATCCAAAAGACTCGGAACTGCCCGTAGCCAAAGGCTCGCAGAGGACCGCCCTTCATAGTGAAGGCATGAGTTTCCAGCGCTATACTGCGCCTCCCTTCCTTCCGATGTCCGTCCCACTCCGTCGGCATATGGCCGGCTCCATACAGAGAGGCCGTAGCATAGGGGGCCTCCTACCTAACGGGAGAGGTCGGCCGTCAGTCGATCGATTGCTCGACCGTCTTGATTCCCAACAGCTTGGTGCAGGCGTACACCGTGCTGGTGTACGGCATCGGCATGCCGAGCATCGTGCCCAGCTCGAGCACCGATCCGACCAGCCCACCAATCTCCAATGGCTTCGCCGCCTCGACATCCTGAAGCATGGACGTCGTGTGCTCCCCAACCTTCTCGGCGCCCGCCATCCGCTGGTCGATGCTCACCGGCATCTCGATACCCAGCGCCTCGGCCACGGCATTCGCCTCCTCCATCA
>JAPUKM010000107.1 GCA_027295645.1 Chloroflexota bacterium
GGGCATACCCAGGCACACGGCGCACACCACGCTGTTGGGGGGCGAGCTCTGATAGTCGGCACGGCAGGAGCAGAACATCTTGCTCCTGGTCAGGAGCTGTGCGTGCACCTCAAGCCCTATGACTGTTTCGTACTCGGTCGCGCTCTCAACGGTCATCGCTGGCCTCAGTATAGCAGGGCAGGGGAGGCGCTTACAGAACAGTCCCCCATATTACGGAAGGGCCGGCTCATAGCCGTCCGTATTGCAGGGCGGCGGAAACACGGACAGGAAAGCTTTGTAGACTTCAGAGTGGTCGGCGCATGGTCGGTCCGTATAGCAGGACGGGAGAACACGGACAGGAGAGCTTCGTAGACTATAAAAACGGCTCATAGCCGTTCGTCTCACCTTGCGACCATGCCCCCCGTCCCACCAACGGTACGAAGCGGCAGGGCCCCAGGCTCTTCACCGTGTAGCCATCCTCCTCCCTCTTCACCAGCAGCAAATTCTGTTCCCTCTGCGAGCCCACCGGTATCACAAGACGGCCGCCATCCGCCATCTGATCGAGCAGAATGCGTGGGAGGCGTGGCGCACCGGCGGTCACCATAATCCCGTCGAACGGTGCCTCCTCCGGACACCCGAGGACCTGCCCGGCAAGCTGGACGGCCACATTGTCGTACCCCAGCCTGCGCAGTAGCCCCTCGGCCCTCTCCGCAAGCTCCGGGAACCGCTCCACGGTGATGACCCTCCTCGACAGCAGGGAAAGGACGGCCGCCTGATAGCCGGATCCCGTCCCTATCTCCAGGACGCTGTCCGTCTCCTTCGCGGCCAGCGCCTCCGTCATCATCGCCACGATGATGGGCTGGGAGATGGTCTGCTCCCGGCCGATGGGCAGCGGAATGTCCTCGTAGGCCAGGTGGATGCTGGCCTTGGGGATGAACGCCTCCCTGGGCACCCGCGCCATAGCGCTGAGGACCCGCTTATCGCTGATCTCGCGGGCCAGGTGCTCAAGCAGGCGTCTCTTCGCGCGCTCCAGCTCACCCTCCATTGCGGGTGCAGTATAGCATCGCCCTGTCGCTAAAATCGGGTGATGATTGTGTTGACTATCACGAAACAACGTGATAGCTTACGATTATTCACTCAAACCCATGAAGATTCTATAGATTTATATAGAATTATCCCATGCCAAGGATAACAGAGGCCGTTCAAAGTCACTGGCTCTCTCTCGGTGCCGCCTCACGGGTACTGGGGATCAACCAGGCCACCCTGCGTAGCTGGGCGGACCAGGGCCGCATCCGTGCCTACCGTACACCCGGCGGACACCGTCGCTTCTCCCGCGAAGATGTAGAGGCCATTACCCGGAACGCCGTGGCCCCTCAGGCCCCTGACCGCCAGAGAGACCTGGGCGACCTTGCCCTTCGGCGCATCAGGCGCCGCCTCCACGGCCGCTCGATAGAGGCCGAACACTGGCACGAGCAGTTCGACGACTCCAGCCTCAGCCGTATGCGTCTCTTCGGACGTCGCCTCCTCACACTGACAACCGATTACATCGACCGCCGTCGTCGCCGCCCAGAGCTGCTCGAAGAGGCACGCTTTCTGGGGCAGGACTACGGGCAGGAGATGGTCGGCCAGGCGCTCTCACTGGAGGACGCCATCCGCGCCTTCGGCCTCTTCCGCACCTTCCTGCTTGACGGACTCCAAAATGCCCTCGGCACCTCCATCTCCTCCGCGGAGGTCTACAGCACCTGGCAGCAGGTCAACCTGATCACCGATGAGGTGCTGGAGTCCATGGTGCGGGTCTATCAGCAGAGCGGCCCTCAAACTGACGTCACAGTCCGGCGGGCGGCTGGCCGAAAGGCTGGCATATGAACATCATCGCCGTCGGCCTCAACCACAGGACGGCCCCCGTCGACGTGCGCGACCGGGTGACCGTGAGCACCGATAGGCTGGAGGAGGCCCTCGGCGCACTGCGAGACCATACCGGCAACGGCGTCATCCTCTCAACCTGCAACCGTTCCGAGGTCTACTCCCAGGTCGCCTCCATCCAGGAGGGGGTCGATGCCATTCTGAGCTTCATGCGCGCCTACCACGGCATCGACCGCCAGGAGCTCACCCCCTATCTCTATATGTATGAGCAGGAGGAGGCTGTCTCGCATCTCTTTCGAGTGGCCTGCAGCCTGGACTCCATGATCCTGGGCGAATCTCAAATACTGGGGCAGGTCCGCCGCGCCTTCGGTGCCGCCGGCCGTCACGATATGTGCAACGGCAGCCTTTCTCGCCTCTTCAACCAGGCGTTACGCGTCGGGAAGCGCGCCAGAACGGACACGTCAATAGGACGCAACGCGCTCTCGGTGAGCAACGCGGCGGTGCAGCTTGCCCGCCGGGTCTTCCCGGAGTTCAGCGGCAGGCGTGTCCTGGTCCTTGGCCTGGGCGACGCTGGGAAACTGGCCGCCCGCGCCCTTTCGAACGCCGGTGCCAGGAACATCATGGTGGTCAACCGCACCTACCAGCGGGCCGTGGATACCGCCGCCGAGTTGGGTGGCACGCCGGTCCCCTTCGACCGGCTGGCCGATGCCCTGGATTCGGCTGACATCATCGTCGCCTCAACCGGCTCCCCAGGCTACATCCTCACACCGGAGATGCCGTCCCTGGCGGCACGCGATACCGCCCGCCCACTGTTCATCATCGATATCGCCGTTCCCAGAGATGTAGACCCCGCGGTCGGTCACCTCCCGGGGCTCCATCTCTACGATATCGATGACCTGGAGGCCGTGTCGGGGACCAACCGGCGTGAGCGGGAGCAGGAGGCTGCCAAGGTGGAGGCCATCGTCGCGGATGAAGCCCCCAGTTTCATGCACTGGCTTGCCTCCCGGGAGTCGGTGCCCACCGTGGCCGCCCTTCGGCAGCGCGCAGAGACCATCCGCGCGAAGGAGCTCGCCCGCCTCGTTCGGCGGCTCCCCAACCTCTCCGATGAGCAGCGCGCCCCACTGGAGGCCTTCAGCCGCGCCCTGGTCAATAAACTCCTCCACGCGCCCATCACCACCCTCAAGCGGAACCACCACCCGGCGCAGACAGAGGTGGTGCGCGAGCTGTTTGACCTCGACGGTCAGCAGAGCTAGCCATGTCCCTCCGCCGTATCGTGCTAGGCACCCGGGGAAGCGGCCTCGCCCTGCGCCAGACCAACGAGGTGCTGGAGCAGCTCCGGGCCATCCATCCCGAAGCCGACTTCCAGGTGACCACCATCGCCACCGGGGGAGACATGCGCCCGGACGAGCCCATAGCCAGCCTGGGCATCGGCGCCTTCGTCACGGAGCTTGAAGCGGCCCTCCTGCGCAGCGACATCGATGTGGCCGTGCACAGCCTGAAGGACCTTCCCACCGCTCCCACGCCCGGTCTCCACATCCCGGCGGTGACGGTACGAGAGGACCCCAGGGACTGCCTGGTGGACCGGTGGGACCTTCCCCTTGAGCAGTTGCCTGCGGGTGCCCGCATCGGCACCGGCAGCCCCCGGCGGGCGTCCCAGCTACTCCACCTGCGCCCCGACCTTCAGGTGCTCCCCATCCGCGGCAACGTCGATACACGCCTCAAGAAGGCCCGTGGCCCGGACTTCGATGGCGTCGTGCTGGCCATGGCCGGCCTCATCCGCCTGGGACGTCGGAGTGAGGCGACGCAGCCCTTTGACCCGCACGTCATGGTCCCGGCGCCGGGCCAGGGTGCCCTGGCACTACAGTGCCGGGAGGATGACCACGAACTGGCGACCCTGCTCAGCGGTATCGACCATGCCGCCACGGCCGTCGCGGTCCGGGCGGAGCGCTCCGTCCTGAGCCTGCTGGGCGGCGGCTGCCAGCTTGCCCTGGGTGCCTACGCCACGGTGGAACGGGACACCCTGGCTCTCACCGGCCTGCTGGCGGAGGAAGCGGGCACCCGGGTATTCAAAGCCACCAGCAGGGGAAACGTCGACGACCCGGAGGGCACCGCTGGCGAGGTCTTCGGGCAACTTGTACGGCAGGGGGCCACAGTCCAGTAGCTGTGGTCATCAGGTGGACCGAGTGGACAGGGCAGCCAAGGTGTACCTGGTGGGGGCCGGCCCGGGCGACCCGGGTCTCCTGACCGTGCGTGGACTGGAGCTTCTCCGGGAGGCCGACCTCGTCCTGTTCGACCCCATGGTGGACGAGCGTGTGCTGCGCCATGTGCGGGACGGAGCGGAGCTGATCGACATCGGAGCGTGGCCGGGAGGCGGCCCTCCCACCCAGCAGGAGGTCAACGCTCTCCTTGTGAAGCATGCCCGCGAGGGCAAGACAGTGGTCCGTCTGAAGAACGGCGACCCGTTCGTCCTGGGCCGTGGTGAAGAGGAGGCCGAGGCGCTGGCCGCCGCAGAACTCCCCTTCGAGATCGTGCCCGGCGTGACCTCTGCCGTCGCCGCCCCCGCCTACGCCGGCATCCCCCTGACCTACCCTGGGCTTGCCGCCTCCTTCACGGTCGTCAGCGGTGGCGAGGACCCCTCCACCGAGGAGTCGCTCATCGATTGGCGCGCGCTGGCCACCGGCGCGGGGACACTGGTCGTCCTCATGGGGTGGGAAAGCCTCCCTGGAACCGTGGATGTCCTGCGCGCCGAGGGCATGGACGAGGAGACACCGGCGGCCCTCGTCGAATGGGGGACAGAGCCCCGACAGCGAACGGTCGTGGGCGTCCTGAGCGACATCGTCCCGAGAGGGCGAAAGGCCGGGCTGCGGCCGCCGGTCGTCGCCATCTTCGGCAAGGTCGTTTCTCTCCGCGACCGCATGCGCTGGTACGACAACCAGCCCCTCTCCGGCAGGCGCATCATGGTCACCAGGTCCTCCTCACAGGCCGGCGAGTTGACCGACCTGCTGGCCCGCGAGGGAGCGGAGTCGGTGGAGCTCCCCTGCATCGAGGTACAACCGTTGAAAGACGACTCCCCCCTCCGCGACGCCGCCGCACGGCTGGATAGCTATCGGTGGGTGGTCTTCACCAGCGTCAACGGTGTCGATGCCTTCTGGCGGGCACTGGAGGGCTGCGGCATGGACGCAAGGGCCTTCGGTGGCGTGCGCGTCGCCGCCATCGGCCCGGCGACCGCACGCTCGCTGGCCCGGCGGGGCATCGCCGCCGACTACGTGCCCGTGGAGTACGTGGCCGAGGCCCTCTTGGAGGGACTCGGCGCGCACGTTCGCTCCGGGGACACGGTGCTGGTCCCGCGCGCCGAGGGGGCCAGGGAGGTGCTGGTGGAGGGCCTGCGCGCCCGCGGTGTCACCGTCGATGCGCTGGTGGCCTACCGCACCACCCTCCCGCAGAGCTCGGGCGACCGCGCCCGTCGGCTTCTGCAAGAGAACACGATCGACGTGGTCACCTTCGCCAGCTCCTCGACCGTACGCAACCTGGTCACCATGCTCCAAAAGGAGGTACGCCTCCTGGAGCGGACGCTGGTCGCTTGCATCGGCCCCGCCACCGCCGCCACCGCCGAGGAGCTTGGCCTGCGCGTGGATATCCGGGCCTCGGAATACACCCTTCCGGGCCTCGTGACCGCCATCAAGGAGCATTTTGACCACCCATCCTTCGACATGTAGGGGAGAAAGAGGGAGAAAAGAACATGGCAACATTTCCACAGCTTAGATTACGACGCCTCCGGGCCACCGAGGCCATCCGGAGCATGGTGAGCGAGACACGCCTGTCGCCCTCAGACCTCATCTATCCGCTCTTCGTCTGCCACGGCCGGGACGTGCGCACCCCCATAGAGCCCATGCCCGGCTGCTACCAGCTCTCCCTGGACCTGCTCCTGTCCGAGATCACTGAGGCAGCGGACCTCGGCATCCGGAGCGTCCTGCTGTTCGGCATCCCCGCCTCCAAGGACGACGTGGGCTCCGAGGCCTACGACACCAGCGGCATCATCCAGGAGGCCCTCCGCGCCATCAAGCAGGCCGTGCCCCAGGTGTGCCTCATCACCGACGTCTGCCTTTGCGAGTACACCGACCACGGCCACTGCGGCATCGTACAGGGCGACCGCGTCGACAACGATGCCACCCTGGAGCTGCTGGCCCGCACCGCCGTCTCGCACGCCGAGGCCGGTGCCGACGTCGTCGCCCCCTCGGCGATGATGGACGGCCAGGTGGCCGCCATCCGCACGGCCCTCGACAATTCCGGCCATACGGAGACGCCCATCATGGCCTACGCCGCCAAGTACGCCTCCGCCTTCTACGGCCCCTTCCGCGTCGCCGCCGAATCGTCGCCACAGTCCGGCGACCGCCTGGGCTACCAGATGGACCCCGCCAACTGGCGCATGGCCCTCCGAGAGGTGGAGCAGGACATCCGGGAGGGGGCCGACATCGTGATGGTCAAGCCCGCCCTGGCCTACCTGGACGTGATTACCAGAGTAAGGGAGCGGTTCGACCACCCCGTCGCCGCCTACAACGTCAGCGGCGAGTACTCGATGCTCAAGGCCGCCGCCGCCAACGGCTGGCTCGACGAGCCCCGCGCCACTCTCGAAGTGCTCACCGCCATCAAGCGGGCCGGTGCAGACCTCATCCTCACCTACCACGCCAAGGATGCCGCCCGCTGGCTAAAGGGGGAGCAGTAGGGGAGGGCTAAACCTTTAAGGGACACGAGAGGAGGAGGGTGCAGGGCACCGGAGCCTGTCCTGAGTCTATCGAAGGATGCCCGCCGGGGAGTTTGAGGGGTGTTCCCTCAAACCTATAAACCCCCGAGGGCGGGTGGTCGGGACGTACAAGCCATGAAGTCAGCTATCCCCCCCCCGGCACCCCCGTATTGCTCAAGCCGCTGAAAACGCATATCCTCTACTAGCTATGGCTTACAGGACATTTCAGACCCTGGTCACCGCCCTCGGAAACCAATCAAACAGGCCCAATCTAGCTCTCTCAATCTCCAATCTATAGAACGTGAAAAATTTAAAAAACAATCATCTT
>JAPUKM010000108.1 GCA_027295645.1 Chloroflexota bacterium
CGTATCGGGAGATCGGCCCCGTGGAGCGACTCGTGAAAACGGAGAGCATGGCAGATGCCGAAGGGACTGTCGTCGACATTGGAATGCCGGGGATGCCCCTAGAGACGTTGGTTACGTTGAAGCTAGAAGAGGAGGGGAAGAGCCGGACCCGGATGACCCTGTGGCATGCCGGCTTGCCGGAGGGAGATCACCGGAGCCACGCGGGAGAGGGATACCGGCAGGCATTCGAGAAGTTTGCAGCAGTGCTGGAGAAGGAGAGGGAAAAGACGGGAAAGGGCAATCCCAGCTAGGGCAGCAAGAGTCTCTTTATCCAGAATCAGGAGCGAAGCCGAGGACCGGCGCATCGAGCTGGGGGAGTGTCCGAGGGGTCGTCGGTTGAGGGGACGACCGCCGAGGGGTCGTCCGGCACCACCGAACCCGTCGAGTAGCCAGCGCTCTCTCTGCTATCGCATACGCTGAGTGTAGTGACACCTCAAAGGGGACATCCGCATCTAAAGGATGCCATGCGATCATCTTGACGGTATCCTAGGACGCGAAATACACTGCCGTATCCTTGATGAGAGTGAAGGGTCATATATAGATGGGATTCTGGTTCATCCCTATCCGGGTTCCGACGGCGAAGGTCCATGTCCAGGCGGACCGGCGGCTGGCGTTCCAGCTGCTGACCGCGTGGGAGGCCGCTCGCCTGGACGGGATGCCGACGTCGAAGGTGCTGGAGAGGGAGGACGACCGGCTGCTCATCCAGTTTCACACCCCGGTGAAGATGCCCTTCGGCATCAGGACTGTCCAGCGGACGGTGGAGTGGGTGACTACGACGGAGCCGGAGCGCATCGAGTTCGAAGGGGTCAAGGGACCGCTGCCGTTGCTCCTGTGCCGCTGGAACCTGGAGGAGTGGGGGGACTGCTGCCGGTTCACGTACGACTCCACCTTCGCGCTCCACGGCTCGCTGCTGGGGTGGCTCTTCGGTGCGCTGCTTATCCGCCCTCTGATGAGGCGTATGATGCGTGAGCACCTTGAGAAGCTGAAGGAGACTATAGAGGCGAGGGCGGCCCGAAGCAGGCTCTTTCCACAGAGGCCCTGCCCGCCGGACGAGGCCATCGGCGTCGAGGCTCAAACGGCCTGATGCGGGCTGCGGCTGCCTGATAGGACAACAACCGTGATGGACACACTCTTGACCGGCCTGGCGGTGTTCCCGATAGCCTACCTGGCCGGTTCCCTCCCCACGGCCTATCTGCTGACCCGCCTGGTCAAGGGGATAGACATCCGAACGGTTGGGAGCCGCAACCCGGGCGCTGTCAACGTTTTCCGCGAAGTGGCGCCGTGGGCGGGAGTGACCGTGCTGGGGGTGGACACGCTGAAGGGGGCCGCGGTGATGCTGGCCATCCTGGGTCTGAACATGGGCGATTACGCCATGTTCGTGGGGGGGCTGGCGGTGGTCGCGGGCCACAACTGGCCGATCTTCCTGGGCTTTCACGGCGGGAAGGGGGTGGCCGCCATCCTTGGACTGTCGCTGGCCGTCCTCCCGCTCTGGACGCTGCTTGCGCTGGCCCTTTCGTTGAGCTTCGGCTTTGTCACCCGGAACGTCGTCTTCGGCATCGCCGCCGGCATCGTTGCGATCAACACGTTCACCATCGCCACGAGCCAGGGAACGGCACAAATAGGCCTGTGCCTCACCCTGTCGGCGCTGGTCATCGCCACCCACTACGCCCTGACCTACAGGGCGGTCGTGTCGTCGGTGCAGAGAAGGGGGCCCTGGGGCCTGTTCGAGACCGAGTAGCGAGGAGATTCGATGAAGGAGACTGCTGGGCCGAAGATACGGAGGTGGCGCACATCAATTGTGTGGGCCGCCGTCCTTGTCGGAGCCGGGATAGCGATTAGCGCGACGGTGAATCCGCTTCTGGGCCGTACCATTCACTGGGACTGGATGGCCGGCCTGGCACCCACGCTGTTTATCGTGCTGGCGGTGGCCCTCCGTCGCCGGTGGGTGTGAGGTTGGCCCGCCCTTTCCGGGACTAAGGCTTGTAATCGCCGGCGTCGTCCTGCGGGTCGTAGCCCAGCACGTCCCGGGCGTGCTGGATGTCCCGGAAACCCCACTTGTTGTCGGACACGGCGTAGAAGATATCGAACCGCACGCTTTCCGGGGCCTCCAGGCTCCTCCGTATGATCTGGGCCAGGTCGCGATGGCTGCACCAGGCGGGCCACTGCCGGGGTGTCTTGGGCGTATCCTCGTCGGTAACGGAGCCGATGCGGAGGCAGATCACGGAGATGCCGTACCTGTCCGAGAATGAGCGCCCCAACGCCTCTCCCCATGCCTTGCTGGCGGCATACTCGTTCAGCGGCCGTATGGGGGTCTCATGGGTCACCATCGGCCAGGGCTTGGGCGCCTCGTCGTAATGCCCGTCGGAGATCAGGTGGTAGGGATAGCCGGTCTCGTGATCGGTAATGACGAGGCCGCTCTCTCCGACCAGTCCGGTGCTGGCGAAGACGATCCGCTTCACCCCGGCGACCCGGGATGCCTCGTACACGTTGTAGCCGCCGATGAGATTGAAGTTCAGGATATCCTCCCAGGTAGCATCGTAGCCGTGAGCGGCGGCCAGGTGGACCACCGTGTCCACGCCCTCGAAGGCGGGCTGGATGGCGTCCAGATCGGCGATGTCCGCCCGGAAGCATTCGACGCCCGGCATATCGCCGCGATTGAGGGCACGCAGCTCGTATTCGCCCTCCAGGTCTCTACGGACGATGCCACCGATGAGTCCGCTCATACCGATAATCAATACCTTCTTGCCACTCATTGCTTTTCTCCCAGGAGATTGATTTCGCCGCCCAACTTACTACAGGGGAACGGTTTTGACTACAGGAGGGCACGTGGCCCCGAGGCGGTCACTGCGTGATAAGATACGGTGCCACAAGCCACGTTGCCGCTGCGGGGTTTTCCGTTGCGGGTTTTGCCCGTTGTGGAAGATGGGGAGGCTGCGATGGAGATGAAGGGCCTTGTTGCCATCGTTACCGGCGCCAGCCGAGGTATCGGACGGGCCATCGCGATGGAGTACGCGCGCCAGGGCGCGAAGGTGGTGGTGACCGCCCGTCCCCAGACGCCGACGGGGCTGCCGAGCACCGTCCATGATACGGCCAGGGAGATACGGGAGGCGGGGGGCGAAGCGCTGCCGGTGGCCTGCGATTCGTCCGACGAGCAGCAGGTCCAGGCGATGGTGCGACAGGTGACCGAGCGGTACGGGCGGATCGATGTCCTGGTCAACAACGCGGGTCTCTTCTTTCCCCGCAAGCCCTGCGCTGAGATCGAGCCGGAGCGGTGGGACCTGCTGATGGCGGTGAACGTGCGGGGGCCGTACCTGACCTGCCGGCAGGTCCTGCCGACGATGATGGAGCAGCGTAAGGGTAGCATCATCAATATGGGGTCGCTGGCGGGCACGCTCCCCAGAGCGGGCGGCAGCGACTACTGCAGCAGCAAGGCGGCCCTCAATATGCTCAGCCTCTGCCTGGCCGAGGAGGTGCGGGAGTACGGCATCGCGGTGAACGTCTTGAACCCGGGGGGAGTGAAGACCGAGGGGGCCGAGGCCGGCGAATGGCCGCCACCATGGGAGGAGCGGGTGGAGCCGGAGGAGGTCTGTCCAAGCGCGGTCTACCTTGCGCTGCAGAGCGCCGGGACGCTCACGGGCCGCATTGTGGAGCGGGCGGAGTTCGGGAAGGGCTGGCCCTAGGCGATGGCGGGTGCCGTCTGCTGGTGATTTTGTGGGGCGTGCCATAGAATCCTAGCTGAAAACGGGTCGTCGGGGCAA
>JAPUKM010000109.1 GCA_027295645.1 Chloroflexota bacterium
TGTGCCACAGGAGCCAGTTCCTGGAGCGGCCAAGCCGGGACCCCAACCGTGAGCCTGGGGATTTCATGCGCCAGAACGCTCGCCAGATCGGTGAGCAGGCAGGCTTTGAGTATGCCGAGGCGTTCCGGAAGATCGAGTTTCGTATCTAGGCAGGGCGTGCCCTGCACCCGCATTCGGCTTCGCACAGGGCAGGCTTCGTACCCACGTTTGAGTGCCCTGCCATGGTGGGCCGTCTGAGGACCAGGTTTCGGCGCTAGTATCTACCCACCCACCCTCCCTCGAAGGGTTTTGATTTGAGGGGTGTACCCTCAAACTCCCCGACAGGAAACCTGGTTTCCTGTACCTTCTTGCCGCCTTCGGCAGGTAGGGGCGGGTTTGAAACCCGCCCCTACAGTGTCCGGCCATTGTGGGCCATCTGGGGACGAAAGTCCGTCGTTAACCCAGGTAGACGGCTCTGGCCAGCCGGATGGCCAGGGCTGGGAGGGCGGCGAATCTCCGTATGACGACGTTGACGAGAAGGCTTGCCGCGATTCCGATGGCCGCCCCACCCACGACATCGAGCGGATAGAAGACACCGCCGTAGACGCGGGACAGGGCGTAGAGCACGGCAAGGCCGTACAGCGCCGCTCCGACCCGCCTGTTCCAGAGCCAGACCCCGGTGGCGACGGCGAATGCCACCGTGGCGGGATTCGCCGGGAACGAGGAGTCGGTGGGCTCATAGAAGAGCAGGGACACCGCGTGGTCAACAAAGGGCCGTGACCGGAAGTACAGGGGGTTGATGAGCCAGTCCACCACCAGGCTGGCGACCGCCAGGCCGCCCGCTGCGTTTATGACGGCCCGCTGGTTGAGCGCATGGGCGGCCTCCGTCCTGCGGGCAAACCAGAGCGCAAGGAGTACCAGCGACATCAGGACCGGGACCATGTAGTCGCTGATAACCAGCTCAACGACGGTATCAAGCCACGGGAAGTGGCCAACCCCGCCGTTCAGCCAGAGGAAGATCTCCTCGTCGATTCGGTCGAGCGTTTCCAATGTCCGTCAAGCCCTTTCATCAATACGCGGAGGTAGCTGGCGCGACGCAGAGCCTCCAGCCCACGGTCGTGCTCGTCACCGCCGGCCATGGACCAGTGGCGCAGGGAGGAGACGACAAGGGTGGTCACCAGGGCAGCCAACACGCCGGCGGAGAAGAGGAGTGCCTGCTGGTTTCCATCCAGCCCGCTGGAGGTGTCGGGGATGTTCCTGGGCTCGGAGGCGAAGAACCAGGTGAACGCCAGCACGACCGCCGCAAGGCCCAGGAGAGAGGAGAGGGCACGGTTGAAGAGCAACAGCCCGTAAAGGCGACTGTAGGCCGCCGTGAGCTGGAGGACGCCCAACGAGGCCACGAAGACGAGAAGAAAGTAGTCCCGACCGAAGTCGGACAGCATCCCAGCTACCATGCCGAGCTTTCCAACCTGGCTATGCCTTGACGAGTCGCGGTGATGCCGGTGTGCACCAGTGGCGGTATTTGGGATTCCTCCCCCGCACGATGTCGAAGTAGAGCGTTTGCAGCGCTCTGGTCACCGGCCCCATGTTGCCATCGCCGATGGAGCGGTTGTCGACCTTCCCCACGGGGGTCAGGTGCGCCGCGGTGCCGGTCAGGAACAGCTCATCTGCGATGTACAGCTCGCTCCGGAGGATGTGGCGCTCCTCTATTTCGAGTCTCATCTCGTTGTACGCGATGTCCATCACCGTGGAGCGTGTGATGCCGGGAAGGATGTTGTCGTCCAGGGGAGGCGTCGCCAGCTTGCCATTGCGGAGGATGAACAGGTTCTCCCCGGTGCCCTCGCAGACGAAGCCCGCCTGGTTCAGCAGGATCGCCTCGTCGAAGCCGGCGGCCACGGCATCGCTCTTGGCCAGGATGTTGTTAACGTACCCGCCGCTGATCTTTGTGCCGGGCGGAATCATGGTGTCCTCCGGCCGCCTCCAGGAGGAGGTGCAACAGTGCGCCGCGGCCTCCAGGTCCATGTAGGCGCCGAAGGGGATGGCGAACACCGTGAAGCCGTCGTCCAGGGTGTGCAGGTTCAGGGTGGCCACCCGCTCCGTGCTCTTGTAGGCCAGCGGGCGAATGTAGATGTCCTCCGTATAGCCGCACCGCTCCACCATCTCGACGGTAATATCGCAAAGCTCGTCCACAGAGTAGGGCAGCTTCAGGTGCATCAAGGCGCAGCCCCGGAGCATTCGCTCGTAGTGGTCGCGCATGCGGAAGATGTAGCTCAGCTCCTCCTCGGAGTTCCAGTTCCCTCGTATCCCCTCGAAGACGGCGGTACCGTAGTGGAGGGCGTGGGTCATCACGCCTACGGATGCCTGCTCCAGAGGAATGTACTCTCCCTTGTGAAAGGCTATCGGTGGCATGCAACCCATCTCCTTCCCCTATTCAGCTTGGGCTATTATAATCAGCCGTGCCTTTACGGGCAACCTTAGAGACTAGCTGAGGCGACCTGCAACGCTTAGACTCTTTCAACCTCTCCTGTGGGCCCTGGCCGGTGCCGCTGTGGCGGGGGGAATATTCTTCCTCAAGAACCGGACACCATGCTACTGACCAAGGCAAGGCAGCTCTACGGGTTGAAACTCCGTTTCTGATAGTGCGGCATCCAACCGGTACCCTCGACCTCACCGTTGGGGGTAACTCTCATCGTTCCTCCTAGGTGTGGCACAATAGCAGCCCAATTTGCCAAATCTGGCCATTTGGCAAATTG
>JAPUKM010000011.1 GCA_027295645.1 Chloroflexota bacterium
GCGGTCATCTTTGTGCTGAAGCACCGGCTCTCGCACATCTACTGGTTGAACATCACGGACTCGGAGATACCGTTTCTGCTGGCGCTGGAGCAGACCAACCTGGTGCCGCCGGAGGAGTACGGCGGCAAGCACATTGTCTACACCGCCAACTACGTCACTCGGGACGACTACCGGTGGGGCATGGAGGCCGAGGATATCGTCAGGGAGTATATTCCCCATCTCAAGAGGATCAACCCCGATTTCGATGAGTCGTGGATAGAGAGCTACTACTTTCATAAGGAGCCGGCGGCGCAGCCCATCGTCACGGTGAATTACATGGAGAAGATGCCGTCTGTGAAGACGCCGGTTGAGGGCCTTTGGCTGGCGGCGATGAGCCAGGTGTACCCGCAGGACCGGGGCACCAACTATAGCCTGAAGCTGGCGGTAGAGGTGGCGCGGCAGGCGGTTTCAGAGATGGGGCAGGAGTAGGGGATGGGATCAGTTTTTGGCTAGATTGAATGCAACCAACGTATTGGTTCTCGTAATTCGTGATATAATTCGCAGACGCTAGCCGCCCTGTATTTCGCTGCTGAGGAACATAGTGACCAACCAGGTCCAAGACCTACGCGATACCATACGCAAGGCCATCACCTCTCAGCGGTCGAAGATTGTCACTCCCCTTTCCTCGTTGTTGGCTGTTGAGGATGCCATTGGCTATGTTCCGCGTGAGGCGGTGGAGGAGGTGGCCAAGCTTACCGAGAGTACGGTCAACGATGTGTGGGGGGTTGCCTCCTTCTATACGAATTTCCGCTTCACTCCCCCGGCAGAGCATACGGTAGAGGTGTGCTGGGGGCCGTCCTGCCATGTACTGGGGGCGCCGTCCGTTCTGAAGGCCATACTGGGCCATCTGAAGCTGACCACGGAGGGGGAGGCGGCGGATGGGGGGATAACGTTCAAGTACAATACCTGTCTGGGTGCCTGTGCCCAGGCTCCGGTGATGAGTATTGACCATCATCTGGTGGGCAGGGTCAAGGCGGAGGAGGCGCTGAAGTGGGTGCGGAGGCTGCACGAGGAGAGCGGGGCCGGCGCCGTACGTCACATAGGGAGCCACGGACGAGATGAGGATGCGTAGATGACCGAGGCGTACGGAGTTTTAGTCGAAAGCGCCCGAGGGCACCAGCGTACGTTGGAATCGAAGCCGAGGATCCGGGTGGGGACGGCGATATGCGGCCAGGCCGCCGGGGCGCTTGAGGTGCTGGAGGCGCTGCGCAGAGAGGTTGCCCGCCGTGGTCTGGATGCTACGGTGAGTGAGGTGGGGTGCCTTGGGCTCTGCTACGCCGAACCCTTGGTGGATGTGCAGTTTCCCGGAGAGTCACGGATGTTCTACGAACGGGTGACGCCGGATAAGCTGCCGCCCCTTGTTGAGGCCCATCTGGTCAGTACGAGCATTCCCATGGCTACGCTGGGCGCGCCGGGCTTTCCCGGCATCCCCGATCTTTACGACCTGCCGATGATGCTGAACCAGGTGCGCATTGCGCTACGCAACGCCGGGCACATCGATCCCACCGACCTGTACGAGTATATCGCCGTCGGCGGCTATCTGGCCCTGGACAAGGCGCTATCGGCCATGACCCCTGAGGCGGTGCTGGGGGAGGTCACGACGTCAGGGCTGAAGGGCAGGGGAGGGGCGGCGTTCTCCACCGGGACCAAGTGGGGATTCCTGAAGGGCTCTCAAGCGCCGGAGAAGTATATTCTGTGCAACGCGGAAGAGGGCGACCCCGGTGCCTTTAACGACAAGGGCATCCTTGAGAGCGACCCCCACACGCTGATTGAGGGGATGATACTGGCCGGCTACGCCACTGGCGCAACCTATGGCTATGTGTTCATTCGCCATGGACACGAGGGGCCAATTGAGCGCACGCAGAGGGCACTGGAGCAGGCCTACGAGGCGGGGCTGCTGGGGCGGAACATCCTTGGCTCCGACTTCAGCTTTGATGCGGAGGTGTCGCTGGTGGGGGAGTCGTACGTGTCGGGGGAGGAGACGGCGCTGATGGAGGCGATCGAGGGGAAGCGCGCCATGCCCCGCTACCGGCCCCCGTTTCCCGCCGCCGTGGGTGTGTGGGGCAAGCCGAGCAACATCAACAATATCAAGACCCTTGCTTACGTTCCGCAGATCGTGTCGAATGGCGGCGAGTGGTTCGCGGGTATCGGGGTGGAGGGAAGCGCGGGCACCGCAATTCTGTGCCTGTCGGGAAACATCCTGCGTCCGGGTATGGTGGAGGTGCCGATGGGCCTGAGCCTGCGCACGGTGGTGGAGGAGATGGGGGGGGGGGACGCCGACCGGCAGGGTGAAGTTTTTGCAGACGGGCGGGCCCCTGGGTGGGGTGCTGAGCGGCGAGAAACTGGACACGGTGCTGGACTTCAAGGCGATGGCCGAGGCCGGGGCCATTCTGGGGTCGGGCGGGATTATCGTCGCCGGCGAGGAGGTATGCGCGGTGGACATGACGCGGCTGCTGGTGGCCTTTTGCCAGTACGAGTCGTGTGGCAAGTGTTTCCCCTGCCGCCTCGGGACCACTCATCTGCTGGAGGTCCTGGAGCGGATGTGCCGTTTCGAGAGCGTGCCGTCCGATCTGGAGCTGATGCATAAGGTGGGCAAGGAGATGGCCGCCACCTCTCTGTGCGGGCATGGCCAGCTTGGATTCAATCCCGTGCAGTCGGCGCTCGACTACTTTGGGGGGGAGTTCGCCATGCACATGGAAGAGGGTCGATGCTCCACCGGGAGCTGCAATAGCCAGTTCATCACACCGGTGCGGACACGGCGATAGGAGGGCTGGTGTGACGAGCGAAGAACAGATCAATATCGTCATCGATGACAAGAGGGTCCAGACCCGCTCCGGTGCGGTTGCGCTGGAGGCGGCCATTGAGGCGGGTATCTATGTGCCCTACCTCTGCTACCACCCGGGTATGAAGCCGTTTGCCGCCTGTCGCCTGTGTCTTGTGCAGGAGGAGGTGGAGGTTGAGGTGGAGCAGGATGGGGAGACGGTGCGTCAACGTCAGCTCCGGCCTGCCACGGCGTCGTGCACTCTGCCGGTGAGAGAGGGCATGGTGCTCAGGACGGCGACGGACAATGTACGGGAGTTGCAGCATGGGGTCATGGAGATGCTCATCTCCGAGCACCCACACGGCTGTCTCACCTGTCACCGGGTGGACCTGTGCGGGCCGACGGACATCTGCCAGCGGCACGTATCGGTGAACGACCGGTGCGTCACCTGCCCGAAGAACGAGCGGTGCGAGCTGAAGGAGAGTGTGCGTTTCCTGGGCATGGACCTGAACTCGCCGCTCTCCTACAAGACCCGCGGCCTTGATCTGGAGGTGGCGGACCCGTTCTACGACCTGGACTACAACCTGTGCATCGTGTGCGGGCGGTGCGTTCGGGTGTGCGACGAGGTGCGTGGCGACAGCGCCATCACGTTCGTCGAACGGGCGGGGCGCTCGCTGGTTGGGACGTCGCGGGGAACGTCGCTGCTGCAGTCCGGGTGCGAGTTCTGCGGCGCGTGCATCGACGTGTGCCCTGTGGGGGCGCTGGTTGAGCGTGAGCACAAGTGGGACAAGGCGGTGCGTGTGGAGCGCACGGTGTGCTCGCAGTGTCCCGTGGGCTGCCAGCTGAATCTTGAGGTGAACAAGCGGGAGAAGGTGATCCGGGCGGTTCCCGAGATCCAGGCACCGGCCAACCATGGCCAGGCGTGCTTCAGGGGTAAGTTCGGCATGGAGTACGTGAACCACCGAGATAGGCTGAAGCGACCGCTGATCCGGCGCGACGGTGAGCTTCAGGAGACCACCTGGGACGAGGCGCTGGGGTATATCGCCGAGCGGCTGCGCGAGTACAAGGGCGAGCAGTTCGCCGCCGTTGCTTCGGCAAGGAGCACCAACGAGGCCGCATATCTGCTGCAAAAGTTCACCCGCACGGTGATGGAGACCAACAGTGTGGACATGGACTCCAACGGCCGTCCGGGCCTCACTCGTGCCCTTTCCGACACGCTGGGCTATGCCGCATCGACCAACTCAATCTGGGAGCTGGAGAAGGCCGGCTGCGTGCTAGTGGTGGATGCCAACGTGACGGAGGAGCAGAACGTGGTGGCGGTGCCGGTGAAGAAGGCGGTCAGGGCGGGGACAGCCAAGCTCATTGTGATCGATGCGCGGGAGGTGGAGCTGACCCACTACGCGCACATCTGGCTGCGGCCACGTCCCGACACGACGCTGCACCTTCTGGGCGGGATGCTGCGTTACATTCTGGACGAGGCGCTTGCCGAACCCGGGTTCATTGAGGAGCGGTGCGAGGGTCTCGATGAACTGCGTACGTCTCTAGAGGTCTTCGATCTGGACGCGGTCTCCAGGATAACGGGAGTAGAGGCGGAGAGGGTCCGAGAGGCGGCGACGATGTTCGCGACTACGGGGCCGGCCTCGATCCTGTATGCCCTGGACAACGTGCCACAAGAGCAGCAGCCTATGAATGTGTATGCCATGACCAATCTTGCGCTGGTTACGGGCAACGTCGGAAGACCCTCTACCGGATTGTACGCTCTGCACAGGGGGACAAATCAGCAGGGGGCTCTGGATGTGGGATGCGTTCCCGATCTGCTTCCCGGCTACCAACAGATGGACGAGAGCCCCGGCCAGCATGCCATTCAGGCGGTGTGGGGACAGCGAGCACCCCGTACGCCAGGCCTGGGTATCCGGGATGCGCTGACGGCCGCCCAGGAGGGGACGATCAAGTCGATGCTGCTGCTGGGCGACAGCATCGACTATTCCAGCGGAGAGCTGGGTGATGGATACGCCGCCCTGCAGAAGCTCGAGTTTCTGGTGGTGCACGATGCGTTCCTGGGCGCAGCGGCCCAGCTGGCGGATGTGGTGTTGCCAGCCGCCACTTTTGCCGAGGAGGACGGAACCTACACCAACCTGGAACGGCGAGTCCAGCTTCTCAAGCGAGTGATCACGGCCAGGAACAGCGAGGCCAAACCGGCCTGGTGGTTGCTCAGCTCGCTGGCCCATCTGATGAACGCGCCGGGCTTCGAATACTCATCCCCCGCCGAGGTGTTCGATGAGATTGCCCAGGTAACACCCATCTACGCCGGCATCTCCCACGGGCGCCTGGTGCGAGAGGCGGTGGTTACTCTGCGACCGGACCCCGGTAACCCACAACCGACCCAGATGTTGTATTCCGACCGGGTCTCTCAAGGGATCCAGTGGCCCTGCCCAGACGCCGACGGCCCCGCCACACCCATGCTGTACGAGAGCGGATTTCCTGACGATAAGGCGAACCTCATGCCCCTGGAGGCTCCGGCTGCCACGCAACTGACGACGGACGAGAATCCGCTTCTGTTTGTGCCGGGCCGTGTGCTGGCCCAGTGGGATCGGGAGGTGGAGGTGATCAGGACGGATGGGATGAACCACATCCAGAGGGAGGAGCTTCTGGAACTCCATCCCCAGGATGCGGCCGCTTTGGACCTGAGCCAGGGAGACGCGGTGGAAGTGTCCGGGAAGGGATGGCACGTGTCCGCTGCCGCCTATATTACTGAGGCCGCTCATCCGGGGGTCGTGTCGATGACGACCCTCTTCGGCGAACTGGCCGCCAGGCTTGAGACCAGCGAGGACCCCGACCCGATGTCCAAGATATCCGGCCTCAGGGTGTGCCCGGTCCGTGTGAAAAAGATAGCTCTATAGATATGCGAGATATGCGGCTCTATGGATAGAGATCTACAGAGCTACACGGCTGTATATTTAGATTGCTATGTCGACACAAGCCAACAGAAAGGCGGTATCCCTGCCCAAGGCCACGATAACGTACCGCAGGGACGTTACCGATGACCTGTGGGTCATCCGGCTGAGGCCGGAGGTGCCGTTCACGTTCAAGCCGGGGCAGTATTGCACCAGTGGTGTAGAGGGGGTGGAGCGGGCATACTCCATCGTGTCCGCCCCTCACGAAGAGGAGCTGGAGCTTTTCGTTGAGCTGGTGCCTCCGCCCACGGGACAGCTGACACCGTTGCTCTATGAGTTGGCCGAGGGAGCCGAGGTGACGATGCGTCCGCGAGCCAAGGGGCTGTTCACCTTCAAGGAGCAGTGGGCCGACCACTTCATGGTGTCAACGGTGACGGGGGTCTGTCCCTTTGTGAGCATCCTGAGAGACTATCTCCATTACGGCAGGTCCGGCCACCGGTTCTATGTCCTGGAGGGTGCGAGCTACGACGACGAGTTGACCTACGACGGAGAGTTGAGGGAGATGGAGTCCGAGCATCCGGAGCTCATCACGTTTGTGCCCACGGTGAGCAGGCCTCGGGAGGAGCGGAACCGCGGCTGGACCGGGGAAAGCGGACGGGTCAATACGATTGTCCAGAGGTGTCTGGAGCGGTTTGGCCTGGAGCCAAGCTCCACGCTGGTCTACGCCTGCGGACACCCTGGCATGATCGAAGATGTCAAAGACCAGCTGTCGCCGAAGGGTTGGACGGTGGAGGAGGAGCGTTTCTGGAAGGAGTAGCCCCGTAGCCAGGGCGGGCAGGGCTTTTTTGGTCTACAATGAGCCCAGTTTCCTGGGCTATTACTATGACTACTCCGGTACGCCGCCAGTATCTGCGCATCAAGCAGCAGCACCCCGACGCCATCCTGCTTTTCCGCCTGGGCGACTTCTACGAGACGTTCGACGAGGATGCCAAGATAGTCGCCCGCGAGCTTCAGATCGCCCTGACCTCGCGGGACATGGGAGGTGGCGAGCGGAGACCCCTGGCGGGAATCCCGTACCACTCGCTG
>JAPUKM010000110.1 GCA_027295645.1 Chloroflexota bacterium
ACAGCCGTTCTTGTGTTGAATCAACTCTTCCCAAAGTAGCCGATGCCTGCATCGCAATCAAGGACAGGTAGCAATGGAGAGTAACCTTCATTCTTCGGCGCACGGTGATGTTGGTCAGTAACTGCTGCCCCTTCAACCGTAAAACGGTATCTTCCAAGGCACCCTACTGCACCACTAGCCACACGGTGGTATAATCCGTGCTCGGTCAGGTTGGATGTGGTGCAACACCTTCTCAAAGGAGCCGGAGGACTTGGCCTGGACGTTGGAGCGGTCCAGGAGCGCCAGCTACGGCGATACCTGGACGAACTGCTCGCCTGGAACCGGCGGGTGAACCTGACCGCGGTCACCCGGCCAGAGGACGTGGAGCGGGTCCACTTCCTTGACTCCCTTACCGTCGCCGCGGCCATACCGGAGCCCCTTCGCGCGGGGTGCAGCCTGATCGATGTGGGGACCGGCGCAGGCTTCCCTGGGGTGCCGCTGAAGGTCATCCTCCCTGATATTGATCTGACTCTGGTAGAATCCGTGGCTAAGAAGACGGCCTTCCTTCATCACCTGGTGGAAGTTCTCGACTTGAAAGGGGTCCATATATTGACCGGCCGGGCCGAGACGCTGGCCACGGACCCCTCTCTACGGGAGCGCTTTGATGTGGCGGTGTCCCGCGCCGTGGGCTCCCTGCGGGTGCTGGCAGAGCTGGTGTTGCCCTTCTGTCGCCTTGGCGGCCGGGCCGTCCTGTCCAAGAAGGGAGACATCTCTCAGGAGCTGGTGGAGGCCGCACCGGCCCTTGAGAAGCTGGGTGGAGAGGTGATAGAGCTTAGACCGGTTCCTGAAGAGGTGCTGGAGGGGCAGCGGGTCCTTGTGGTGGTACAGAAGGTAGCTCCGTCGCCGGCGGAGTATCCTCGGCGGCCTGGAATCCCGGCCAAGCGTCCTCTGTAGAGCGATACGATGGAGGTGGCGTCATAAAGCAGAGCAATTCGGGGTCCGCCACCTACTCGTTGCGGAAGCGGCTCTTTTCCCTTCCTACCCTGATCTCCTTTGCCGTGGCTGCCTTACTGCTGCTCTTTCTGGCGACCCGGCTGGATATCGACTTCTCCTCTACGTGGGCCACGATCCGCGCCACCAATCCGGCGCTCTACCTGCTGGCCCTGCTGGTCTACTACACCACCTTCCTGTTCCGCGGAGCACGGTGGCGCCTCCTGCTCGCCAATGCGGGAGTATCACGAGAGGCACCCCTGCCCTCGCTGTGGGCGTCGGCCCGGCTGGTCCTCCTGGGCTGGCTGGCCAGCGCCGTCACCTGGTTCCGCATGGGCGATGCCTACCGTGCCTACGCTTACTCCCTGGAGAGCGGTGCCCCGCTGCCTCGCACCGTGGGGACGGTGTTGGCGGAGCGGATCCTGGATGTCGCCACAATCTTCGTCCTGCTCATCGCCGCCTTTCTGTTGCTCTACGCCAATGCCGAGGACCGGCCCTCCACGACCTTTCTGATTGTGGGGGCCGGCCTACTGGTTGCGGCGCTCCTGGCGCTCCTGGTGCTCCACTTCCTGCGGGAGCGTGTGAACAGACACCTCCCCGAGCGGGTCCAAAGGGTCTACCACAGCTTCCGGGAGGGGACGCTGAGCAGCTTCCGTCAGCTACCCATGGTGGTCCTGCTGGGGCTGCTGGGATGGCTGTCGGAGGTGGGACGCCTTTACCTGGTGGTCCAGTCCACCGGGCTGGAAGTCGGCTTGGGCCTCATCGTCTTCGTCACGATCGCCAATGCCATTCTGTCCGCCGTTCCCATCACCCCGGGGGGCCTGGGGATTGTGGAGCCCGGCATAGCGGGGCTGCTGGCGCTGACTCTTGTGGGGGAGGATGCGCTCTCAGTGGTCCTCCTGGACCGCTCCATCAGCTATGTGAGCCTGCTCATCTTCGGCTCCGTGGCCTTCCTGCTTCACCAGCGGGCTCGTGCCGCTCGCAACAAGGTCTTGGCATCTTTGGCACAGGCCGATGACCGGCAGCCGGAGGCGACGTGACCGTCCGGGCCTGAATTGACCAAGGAGGGAACAATGTCTCGCGTACCCTACATAACCAGGGAGGACCTCCCCGAGGAGAAGCGCACGGTCTACGACCAGATTTCCAGCCACCGGGGTAACGTTGCCCGCCCGTTTCAGGCGCTGCTCAACAGCCCCGACCTTGCCGGCAAGGTGGCTGCGGTGGGCGAGCATCTGCGCTTCCAGCTATCAACGTTGACCGATGAGATACGCGAGATCGTGACCCTGACGACGGCCCGGGAGATGGACTCCCAGTACGAGTGGTCTCGCCACGTCCCGTGGGCTCAGGCCGCGGGCGTGAGAGAGGAGGTGGTCAACGCTATACGTGATGGCACGTCTCTACGTCGGCTGCTTCCCAAGGAGGCGGTCTTTGTGCAGTTCACCCAGGAGCTCCTGCGCGACAGGAAGGTGAGGGACACCACCTACAGTGCGGTGGAGCACCTGCTGGGTATGCAGGGAACGGTGGACCTGGTGGTGATCATCGGCTACTACGCCCTCCTCGGCTATACGATGGCCGCGCTGGAGGTTGAGCTGGAACCGGAGTTCCCGCCGCTGTTGCCGCAGTAGCTACGGACAGCTACAGCTACAATCGCGCATGGCTTGTCCCGCGTGTTACACTAGAACATTGTTCTTGACACCGTTGGCGGAGCATTCATAATGGGCATACTCGGTCTATTGCGGTGCCGGGGGAGGAGCAATGAATAACAGACGGTCAAACGTCCACGTCATTGCCGATATCCTGCGCCTGGGCGAGGCGGGGAAGACGGAGATCATGTACAGTGCGAACATGAGCTACCGTCAGCTCCAGAAGTACCTGGACTTTCTTGTCCGGGGAGAGTTCCTAGAGCGCAAGGTCGTACCCAATCCCGGCATAAAGTACTGTGTGACGGAGAAGGGCACACGGCTGCTTCAGAGCATTGAGAACGTGTTGGGTCTGCTGGAGCTGGAATAGCAACGATCAGATGTCATACGTGAGGAGCTCAACGCATGTCAGAGAATAGGATGCTCATCGTTACCGCCGATCTTGCCAAGAAGATCGATGAGAACCGTGGCGACTATTCTCGAGAGAAGTTCATCGACTTCCTGATCTCCAGCCGCCTGGAGCAGAAGGTGGCGAATGCCGAGGAGCAGTACGTCACCAAAGAGGACTTGGCCCAGTTCCAGCAGGATATCCGGGACCTGCTCCGTAGCTTCATGGAGTTCTATGTCAACTACGGGTTGGAGTTCGGACGCGACTCGGATGACAAGGATGCGGCGGGGCTATCCCAAAGGCTTCAGGAGTTGGGTATCTCCGGAGAGGGCAACAAAAGGCGCAAGAGCTAATCGATCTCTCCTGTACGCTTTGAAACAGCCACCCGCCCGGGTGGCTGTTTCCGTATCTCCGTCTACCACCGTGTGCGTCGGCAAATAGAACATTGTACTAGAACATAGTCCCTTCCCCTAGACACGCCCAAGGGCCACACTGCCCCTACTGTGGGCTACATCCTTTTGGGAGTCCTTGGATTTATCGCGGGATACGGCTTTGAGTTGGCCTCCGCCAAGAGGGTGGCACAACTGAAGCCGGTCCTGGCAGTCGCGGTCGCCGGCCTGCTTACCTACTCCACGGTGATGGTGGGTATGGACAGCGGCAGGTTCTGGCTGCCTGCCTGGCTCCAGGCTGTGGGTGGGATTATCCTGCCCGTTTCCCTTCTCCTGCTGCTCTTCTCCATGTTCCTGGAACTCCCCTTTGTAGCCACCTACCGGAGTCGCACCGGTAGTCCCAGGCTTGTAACCACGGGCACCTATGCGCTGGTGCGCCATCCAACCGTGGCGTGGTACGTACTGATGCTTGGCTCGCTTCTCCTGTTGACCCGCTCTGAGCTTCTGCTTGTTGCCCTTCCGGTCTGGGTCTTGCTGGACGTGATATGGGTGGTGCTCCAGGAGCGGCTGCATCTGACCAGGGTGTTCCCTGAATATGCCGCCTATCAGCGCACAACGCCCATGCTTATTCCCAATCGCCGAAGCATACCCGCCTTCATTAGGAGCCTCCGGAGTATACGGAGGCAGATTGCTCAGAGAGGGTGATAGCAATGCCTATAGGACTGGAACTTCTAAAAGAGCATCGATATGAGGAGCTGTGGCGCAGGTACTGTGGCTATATTGACCTGAGCTTGCAGGACTTCATGGGCATACAGCGGCACCTCCTGCAGGAGCAGCTGGGACTGCTGAACGAGTGTGAGCTTGGGCGGCGAGTGATGCGTGGTGCCCGCCCTCAGAGTGTCGAGGAGTTCAGGGCGCAGGTGCCCCTGACCACCTATAGCGATTATGCCCCCTATTTGCTGGAGCGGCGCGAGGATGTGCTGCCGTCGAAGCCGTTCATGTGGCAGAGGACCTCCGGTGCCTCCGGCGAGTACGATCATAAATGGGCGCCCATCAGTGAGCGGGCCTACCGCGCGATGGGGCCGGTGATCTTTGCCATCCTCATGTTCGCCACGTGCAAGCGCAAGGGGGACATCAACTTCGGCGGCTACGAGAAGATCCTGTACGCCCTTGCTCCGCCCCCGTATGCCACCGGATGCTGGGGCCGGCTGGTGGAAGAGGAGCTGCCCCTGGACTTTCTGCCCTCCACCGAGGAGGCGGAGACCATGTCCTTTGAGGAGCGGATAGGTCGGGGGATTGAGATGGCCCTGGCCGACGGGTTGGATGTGGTCTTTG
>JAPUKM010000111.1 GCA_027295645.1 Chloroflexota bacterium
GGTCGTTACTCGAGAGGGCATCTCGATCCTGGACTCACCCTCCGGCGATCCTGTGGATGATATCAGTAGTAGAAATGCCCCGTGTATAGGGCAGTTTACGAAATATTCCCAGTTCAATGGGTACCTTGTAGTAATACTCTATTTGCTCTTGGGTGAGATCGTCACCATGCACAACTAGATCAATGTCGTGTAACTCGATCCAAGCGCGATCAATGAAGTAAGTGGACGGGAGCGGGAGCACTTCGTCAACGTAGCGGCATCCGGCTACGGAAGCTATGCGCTCTTCCATTGTCAGAATAGGTTTGCGCTTGAATGCCTCCAACTGCTCGCCGTCCGCACCGACGCCCACGAGGAGATAGTCCCCCAGGCTACGTGCCTTCCTAAGCGACTCCACATGCCCGTAATGAAAAAGATCATAAACTCCGTCTGCATACACTCGTGTCATTGCGCCACCTTCCTCAAAGCAATTATCGTTCGGTGCACGGCTGAGATATTGGCGGCTATGGCGACAAGGCCCAATGTCCAGATAGGCTGATTCAAGAGCAGGCCGAAAACTAAGATCCGATTGCGCCAGCCGCGGTCTCCTATACTGGGAACGCTACGCTTGCCCTCAGCTTCCGTCTTCGCCCTGACGTAAGGAGTGAGCATGGTCCCCATCAAAGCCGCTAGTCCCAAGAGGAGTGCGGTATTCTCGGTCAAGTAAGCTGAGGCACCGATCAGGAAGTCCGAGTATTCGTCCAATATCACAGCGACCAGGTAGGTCAGCGCCCCAAAGGCGAGGAAGTCTGTATATCGATCCAGGACCGCGTCAACAATAGCCCCTTCCCTTGAATCAGTGCCCTGCCTTCTCGCGACATCACCGTCAAGACAGTCCATGAGGTCGCCGAATGCGAAGAGCAGTCCAGCAACCCACAAAGGAAGCGTCAAAATCGATACGCTTGTAACTACCCCTCCAATCAGGAAACCGGCCAAGGAAATTCGATTCGGTGTAATCCAGCGATGAGGAGCCAGATAGCCAGCGATAAATGTTGTTCCCCGCCCATATAGTCGGTCGACGACATTGTCAGGGAGTCTAGGGATGGCTTTGCGACCTGTCCTCTAAAAGTTCATCACGTACTCTCTGAGCCGCCTGTACCAGATTTGTGAGTTTTCCCGTGGCCACATTGGAGTCAAGGTAAGTCATGCCACAGTCGGGGCTCACCGAAAGCCGGCTCGGATCCACATGCTCGAGCACGGCCCTAATCTTTCCGGCTATCTCCTCCACAGTTTCTACGCGCCGCGATCCAACGTCCACGACGCCATATTCGATGTCTTTTTGACCGAAGTCTTGGATGACGCGCAGATCCAGAGGGCGATGAGCCGCTTCGATTGAGATTTGATCAATCTTTGATGTCGCAAGCATTGGAGCGAGTAGACCATAGCGTTCTGTTGGGGCCTTGCGATAGCCTTCAAACCCAGAGTAACTGAAACACATATGGACCACCGTCGCAATACCACTGACACCCTCAAAGCATCTCTCCAATGCCCTCAGTCCAAAGTCAGAGACCTTCTCTGGATAGCGCACGAAGACTGGTTCGTCGAACTGGATGAGGTCGGCGCCGGCAGCTGCCAGAGCCTCGACGTCAACCCGAATGGCCGTCGCCAAATCCATTGCTAACTCTGCTTCGTCCTCGTAATATTCGTCTTTCATGGAATCGATGATGGTGAGTGGGCCAGGGATGGCTACCTTGATCCGTCGATCAGTACGATCGCGGACGAATTGGTAGTCCGTCGCTAAGAAGACGCCCTGCGATCGGATGGGACCAGTAATCGTCGGCGCGAGCCAGGTCGCGGCTCCGCCTCGTCCCTCGATACGGGCACGGCGCTCGAAGTTGAAGCCATCCAGGTGGCGACAATAATAGTAGATGTAGTTCTCTCGACGAATCTCCCCATCGGAGACTACGTCGACTCCCGTCGATTCCTGTTCTCTGAGTGCCCACTCAGTTGCGTCGTCCTGCTTACGGTGTAATTCTTCACCTTCAAATTGCCAAGTCCGGTCAACTTCCCATAGGTCGACCGCTGGGCTTGACTTCGATAACCAGGTCGGCTTGGGCCAGCTGCCGATCACAGCGGTTGTGAGTAGATGCGAATCTGGTTTCACCATGAACTACGCCGCATGCATCTCCCGTCGGGGGATGGGGACGGCGTCATTGTAGCCCTGCAGCAACAGGAGTCAAGCTGGACTTTCCGTTAGGCCAGAAGTGGAAAGTCACCAGAGGATCGCCGAACTACGCCGCGACCAGGACCGGCAGCTTGCGTTTCAGGTGTATGACCGCTAGGCCCCCCCGGTGCCTTGGCCAAGTCGATGCTTTCCGACAGGCAGACCAATCCTGCGTCATCCATGGTATAATCCTTGGCAGTGGTAGATGTTTGCACCCCTACACCTGATCTCTAAAGTGTCTTTTGTGCCCCCTCTGGACTCTGTATAGCGTCCTCGCGTGCCCACCGGACTCTCCAAGGCTTCCTCTGTATCGGTGACCAGGCCCTTGCCAACTATTGCAAGAAAGGAGTTCACCGATGAACTACGAGGACAGGATACTTACGTGTCAGGATTGCGGGCAATCGTCCACATCCAGCGCGGATGATCATTCACTCCACGCCACGAAGACACGCCGCAGCAAGCGGGATGGCCGTAATGGCCAAAGCCAACTTGATCTATACCCGTGGTATGCGCCGATCGTGGTAACGGCACCACGTCCGATTTCAACCCCAGGGTGACCGCTCAGCCCGCTGGCGGGCGGAGGACAGTAGCGAAGGCAGGGGACGATTATCGCTCCCTCTATAAAAGTATCGGCGGTCAACTGCCGCTGATCTACACGGAAGGAAAAGGAATTGAGAATATACGCAGGGAACCTTTCATATGACACGAGCGAACAGGACCTACGCCAGGCTTTCGAAGCCCATGGTGAGGTACAAGAGGTTTCAATGATTCAGGACCGCGACACGGGCCGCCCGAAGGGGTTTGCCTTTGTGGAGATGCCGACTAGTGGAGAAGCTCAGGCTGCGATCACCGCGCTCAATGGCACGGACCTAGCAGGCCGCTCCATCACGGTAAACGAAGCTAAGCCTCGAGTGGAGCGGAGTTCTGGTGGTGGTGGCGGTGGCTTTGGTGGTGGTGGTGGCGGCGGTGGCTTTGGTGGTGGACGTAGCGGTGGTGGTGGCGGTGGTCGAAGCCCTCGTTGGTAGTAATGTGAAATGATGTTCGCCTGCGCCAAGGCCGTCCTATACCAGGTGGGTCGTCGTGGCGCAGGCGCCAGCATGGACGAGAGACCGGATTGCGTTAGTCATATGGCCGACTGAAATCCAGATCTCGTTTGTGGCTCGCTTCGACTAATCACCCTGTCAGATGAAGGGCACGGATCGGTGCTCACGGATGGTGTACGCATGAAAAAGTCTGGATTAGGCGGATATGCTGTGTTGCCCAAGTACGAAGAGGACGAAGAAGAGACCGCCCGTGCCTCAACGCATATCGTCGCGCCAGACGATCTTCGAGAGCTAGTACCGAACGCATTCTCGATCCGTGAAGATGAGGCCGATAGGTCACTCGTCGATGCTGGTTTTGCACCTCCCGATAATGGGGCGTTGGCGGAGGTGGTTCCAAGGGCCACAGACGATCTTCCGTCAGACACCAATCCGGGCGCACCAGCTAAGGCTTCACACGAGGTCTTGGATGGGCTTGAATTGGTGGATGACTCAATGCGCATGTATTTGCGCCAGATAGGCCAAGTGTCCCTGCTGACCGCAGCGGACGAACGGCTTCTCGCTCGGGCGCTGGAAAGCGGGACCTACGTGCAACAACTGGAGCAAGAGCTTGCTTCTCCCCAGGGTGCGCCGCACAGGGCCGGCCACGTCATACTCAGGTTGCTTACTGAATGCTCTAAGCTGGGATTTGTGGCGGAAGCCGTGGCCTGGAAGAATGAGTTGCCATCCCCAATGCCAGTGAAGGAGATCGTTTCCGACCAGAAGTTCGGCCTGGCTGTAGGTTCGCCCATTAATCACGAAGCAACCCAGACGTTGGCCGACCATGCAGGGAGGACCCTGGAGGAAACTGAGGCGGGCATCGTCTGTCTTTCACTTAACAGCCGGCTGTTGCCCCCTGAGGCATTGGACGTTATCGGAGAGAACTGCACACTTGACCAGCTGGATGCACTCCTGGACGAAGGAGTCCTAGCCAGAGGGCTTGTGCCATACGAGGTCCTGTTCGACACCCATCTGGAAAGGGTGAAGGCCGAAGGCCAAGCGGCCCAGCAACAGTTGACCGAGGCCAACTTGCGACTGGTAGTCAGTATCGCAAAGAAATACATCGGCCGAGGCATGGACCTCTTGGATCTTATCCAGGAAGGCAATACTGGCCTCATGAGGGCCGTGAAGAAATTCGATTATCGCAGAGGGTACAAGTTTTCTACGTATGCTACATGGTGGATACGGCAGGCTATCACTCGTTGTATTGCTGACCAGTCAAGGACCATCCGGATCCCGGTTCATTTGACAGAGACCGTCAACAAGCTGAATCGTGCTAGTCGTGTGCTAGTCCAGGAGTATGGAAGGGAACCAACGGATGAGGAACTTGCCCAGAAAATGGATATACCACTGAGTAAGGTCCAGGAAGTTCGGAAGTCATCCCAGGTGCCCCTCTCGTTGGAAACGCCTATCGGTGATGAAGGTGGCTCTCGTCTAGGCGATTTCATCGAAAACCGAGAATCCCTAACAACGGTGGAGGCCGCCAGCCACCAACTCCTCAAGGAGCAGTTACTCGGTGTCCTTGGCGTCTTAACCGAGCGGGAGCAACGCGTCCTCGAACTCAGGTTTGGGCTGGACGATGGTCGAGATCGCACCTTGGAAGAGGTGGGTCGGGAGTTTGGTGTGACTCGGGAGCGGATACGTCAAATAGAGGCCAATGCCCTGCGCAAACTCCGGCATCCCAAACATTCGATACAATTGAGAGAGTTCTTGCCTTAGCGAGGTTGCCATGCATGTTGCGCAGGGGTGATGTCGTCAGCGGCCGGCCGTTGGCATCCGGACGGGTACAGTCCGTCGGGGAAGAGATCGCGAATAGCGTCAGCCACGGTGTGGGATTCGTCGCTTCACTCATCGCCAGCCCGTTTCTCGTCGTGCATGCAGTAAAACTCGGCGATGCGGCGTTCATCGTTGGTACAGGTATCTTCGCTACGACGATGGTGCTGCTATACCTGGCATCCACGCTCTATCACGCCCTCCCCCGCGGCAAGGCCAAGCGCGTATTTCAAGTCATCGAGCACAGCGCGATCTTTCTCGTCATCGCCGGCACGTACACGCCGTTCACCTTGGGAGCGCTCCACGGTGCGTCGGGGTGGATCCTGATTGTAACGGTCTGGAGCTTGGCTGCTGTCGGAGTGCTCCTCCAGACTGTAGGTAGGGCGGAACATCCGAGGCTTTCTATGGTTCTGTACTTGGGCATGGGGTGGCTCATTCTCGTCGCTGTTCGTCCTCTCTGGCTCCTCCTGCCGCCATCAGGCTTAGCTTGGCTCCTGTTGGGTGGCGTCGCCTACACGGCAGGAGTAGCGTTCTATGCCGCGCAACGGATCCGCTATGCCCATTTCGTCTGGCACGTCTTCGTCGTTACTGGAGCCGCATGCCATTTTGTCGCAGTGCGGTTCTACGCGGCCTAACTGCTCGGGTGTCAGCAGCGGAGTTAGGCCAAGCGCTCAGTAGGTGCCCGTTGTGCGGAGTTTCTGAATGGCCCGGGGTGGAAGTAACCAGCCGGTTACCTCGTCATGCCGCGACCAGGGCCGTGAGCTTGCGTTTCCGGGAGTGACCGACTAGTTTTGAGGGTGAAACTAGTCGAAACCGCAGGAGGGCACTCATGCAGACTCGACCATTTGGCGTCTTAGGAGAGATCAGTGCGTTGACGCTCGGAGGTGGTGGAGTTGGTCAGGTTTGGGGTCAGACCACTCGGGAGGAGTCTGTTGCTACTGTACAAGAAGCAGTGGCAGCTGGAGTAACTTTTCTTGACATGGCCCCGCTGTACGGCAATGGCGAGGCCGAGATAGTGGTAGGCGAGGCGTTTGGCGGGCATCTGCCTGAGGGAGTAAGGGTCTCGACCAAATGTCTGTTGGGCAATCCGCACGAAGATACGGTCCACGGCACCCTTGAGTCCAGCCTCGTGGAAAGCCTTCGGAGGATGAGGTTGGAGATGGTGGACGTCTTTTTCCTACATGGTCAGATCATTCCTGATGGCGCTGAAGACCGATACCAGGGGACCACACGTCGTACATTCGTCAACGCCGTGCGCCCAGCATTCGAGCGGCTGAAGGGAAAGGGCCTAATCAGAGAGTGGGGAATCACTGGGATTGGAATCCCGTCGGCCGTTCTTGAAACACTGAGGGAGGAGTCACCTCCATCGGCAGTACAGGCAGTTGCGAACTTACTCGATTCGCCTGGGGCTATGAAACGATATTCTGAGCCCGCGCAACCAAGAGATATTATTTCGGCCGCGAACCAATTCGGAGTTGCTGTGATGGGAATCCGAGCAGTTCAAGCAGGCGCGCTTACCAGCAAGATAGACAGGGCGCTCCCAGATGACCATCCCGAGATGGTCGATTACCAACGCGCCGCTCCGTTTCGTGCCTTAGCAAAGGAAATGGGAGAATCGCCTGCATCACTGGCTCATCGGTACGCTCTCTCAATGAGGGGGATATCTACAGTAATTCTTGGAGTGAAGAACCGGGCGGAGTTACGTGAGTGTATTCAAGCAGAAGTCGAAGGCCGCCTTGAAGAGGACTTGGTGAAAATGATTGACAAAGTAAGCGGACAGTAGGTGCTGCAATTGTCGGCTCCCTGGTCTTAGGTATTTGGCATACTCGGTCAGCGGCGCCTACGCCGCAACCAGCACCGTGAGCTTGCGTTTCAGATGTGGTTCGGGAAGTCCGCCCAGGCATCATTTCGAGGCTAGCGCCCCTTAAATGAATGCCGTAGACTACCGATACCGACGATGGATATGGCAATTATATGGTAGACCTCGCTTTAGCCTTGGATCAACCGGCAGCACGGCTGTTTGTGGTCTCCGGAGGCAAGGGGGCAAGGTTGGCAAGGATGAAGTCGGCAGGCCTGCCCGTCCCTTCAGGTTTCATCGTAACAACGGACGCCTTTCGTAGTGCCGGATTTGCCCTCTCGGACGATCTTGATCGCAGCCTTGCAGCGGTGGATCCAGCCGACGTGGGTACTCTTGAGGTCCTCTGCAAATCTGCTCGGCAGGCCATCGCCCGTTCAGGCGTACCTGACAAAGTCGCCTCCGCGGTTCGCACCGCCTATGACGAACTGGGTGACACCCTTCCGGTCTCGGTGCGCTCGTCTGCGACGTCCGAAGACCAACATGCGGCTAGTTTTGCCGGCCAGTACGACAGCTTCCTGAATGTCATCGGGCTCGAAGCAGTATTAGACCGAATACTGAAGGTGTGGGAATCACTCTACTCCACGCGTGCTGTGGCGTATGGTCTACGTCTAGGAATACCGCATCAGAGCGCGAGCATGGCCGTTGCCGTGCAGAAACAGCTTTACCCTCACGCCGCCGGTGTGTTGTTTACCCAGGACCCGGTATCTGGAAATGAGGGCCGTTACTCAATCAACGTGTCTCTGGGTCTCGGAGAGGGCGTGGTCGCAGGAGACGTGCCTTCGGATGCGTTCGCCCTTGACAGCAACACCTTGGAGATCGTGGAACAAAAGATCGCGAGAAAGGTCGCTATGTTTGCTCCTTCACGAGTCGGTGGAGTAGAGCGGGTGGAAGTACCAGATGAGCACCAGCGCGTACCAGCGCTGAGTGAGGGACAGCTATCTGACTTGGGGAAGTTGAGCCGCCGAGTGGTCGACCTCTTTTACGGGCACCAGGACATAGAGTTTGCGGTCGACGAAGATGGTGTGAACCTACTTCAGGCCCGTCCAGTGACTGGTGATGCTAGGGTGCCACCGTTTGAAGTCGACTGGGAGGAACCTGGGGACGCCCACAAAACCTGGATTCGTGGCCAGGGAATGCTCGGTCAGGCACCGGTGTACCTCCTTCAGGAAGACGCCATCCGTGTGTACGTCAAGAGTAGCGAGATGTGCTTCGAGGAGACAGGTGCCCCTCAGGCAAGAAATCACATAATCCGCTTCTTTAATGGCTACCCATACGTCCGCTCTCCAGACGTTGGTGACAAAGAATTGTCGGGACGACAGGAGAGGCATCTGTCTCGAGACGAGGCCTACAGGGGGAAAGGCACCACCTTATATGAGGCTGAGATACGTCCACAAGTTGAGCGAGCACTAGCGGATTTGGCAACGTTTCGGCCAAAACGAGCCTCCTTAGAAGCGTTACTTCATCATTTGGAACGTGCAATTCAGGCGTATGGGCATGTCATGGGTAACCTCCACTGGAGCATGGCGGGCGTAACGCGCTTTGATTGGCCAACCAAGTATAGCGAGATCACCGGTGAGGCTGAGGTAGCATCAGGCGTGCTCCTTCAGGCCATCCCCAACAAGACCACCCGATTAGTAGGGAGGCTCAGGAACTTGGCTCGCCTCGTGCAAGAAGATCCTGAACTGCGGGTGATATTTCAGGAGAACGCCTATCACCGGCTGCGCGAGCATGAACTGTTGGAGAGACGAGCGGTGCAGCGATTCCGGGTCCGCTTTCGCAGTCTGCTGCGCGAGTATGGATTGCGCACCGGAGCAGGGTACGGTTCATTCATGGAATTTGCGGCGCCGACCTGGAATATGGACCCGCGCCAGCCGCTCCAACTTGTCGCCGCTTACGCCCAGCATGATCTCGATGCTTTAGATAGGCTGGAGGGAGCTGCCAAACGCGGCCGTAACAACGCAATGCGGCGCATCCGTCGACTATTGGCCAATGATCCGGACCGCCTTTCTGAGCTGAACTCAAATTTGGCCATGGCGGTTGAAACCGTCAACCGAATGGAAAACCACAACCACCTGATGGAACAGGGAGTAACCGGAGCACTGCGGGAAGCCATTTTCTGGATTGGTACCGGCCTCGTACGAGATGGATTGCTGGATCATCCGGACGACGTTCTCCACGTTTCGATGGATGAACTCAGGCAGATCACCAATGGTAACCGACCACATGACCTTAGAACCATGGTAGGAGAGCGGAGAGATACATTTCAGTCGCGAGCCCGGCTCAGACCCCCACCTACCCTTGGTAGTGGTGGACCTGAGCCTATCAGTCCTATGGCCGCATATCAGCCACCTGTTGAGAGCGGCTTGGACGGCCTGTCGCTAAGAGGCGTAGGCGCATCACCCGGCACGGCAATCGGACTGGCCAACCTGGCTGCTCCCGGTTCCGCCCTTCCCAATGTAGAGGCCGGGGACATTTTAGTGGCTCAGAACGTAGGCCCTGCCTGGACACCCATTCTTCCCCTGCTGGGAGGGCTGGTGCTAGATGAGGGTGCGGTATTTCAGCACGCAGCCTTGGTGGCCCGAGAATATGGCATACCTGCTGTGATCATGACCCGCGACGCCACCTCGGTTATTATGGCAGGACAACGTATACGTGTAGATGCGAATCGGGGTATCGTGGAGTTGACTCCCGATCGCGATGACCAGAGGTATGAGTGAATGGCCGCGGATCTACGCTGAGACCAGCACAGAGAGATCATATCTCAGTCCTAGAGAGAGTACGTCTTTAGGAACTCTAGGACTGCCTGTTGGTATTCCTGGGGTCTGTCGTGCACCACAATATGCCCAGCTTCTTGCACAGTGACCAACGTGCTGTTGGAGGCTGAATGCATCATTCTGTCTCTATGCTCCGGGGACACGGTGGTACTATCTGAACCGAGAATAAGTAAGAATGGACACTGTATCCGTTCAACGTGGCCCCACAGTTGCAGCGCCTCCGCCGTCTTGTGCATAGCGACGTCCCGCTTCCATGAGAGCTTCCCGTTGTCCTGCAGCCTGGTGGCGTACTTTGCAACATACCGCCAAGCCGCTTCAGGCCTGTGTTCGCTATGGCCGCCAGGGTGGGCTCGCATGTACTCCACAACCGCATCCATGTTGTCGAACTCTGTCACCTCGGCTTCAGCCATCCTGGTGAAGTTTGCCGCGTTCTCCGGCGATCGGACCGGCCCGACGTCCTCCATGATGAGTGCTGCCGCTCTCTGAGGGTTTTCCGCCGCATAGACAAGCGCAACTCGACCTCCCACCGACCCCCCCAAGATGACGGCGCGTTCGAGCTTCAAATGATCCATCAGCGCGGCAACGTCCGAAGCATGGTCCGCCGTCGTATAGCTTCCCGTTTTGGACCACTCGCTGTCTCCGTGGCCGCGCATATCCAGAGCAAGGACTCGATAGGAATTGCTTATGGCAGCAGCAAATTGATCCCAGGCATGCGCATGCGTGTTCAAATGGTGAAGCAAGATAATCGGAGTGGCTTCGCTGCTGCCCCATTCCAGGTAGTGAAGCTGCAGATCCCCAGACCGAAATACTCGACTCGCTGGATGTCCGGTGCTCACGTTCCCTCCCTTGGCCTCCATACGGCAGTACGCTTTCGAGGCTAGGAGTTGTTCTGTCCCCAACGGTCGTAGGACACCACCTCGGTCAGCGGCTTGCGTTTGGAGCCTCCAAAGCGCTCTCCCTCGCCGAGATGGCCTATGGGAAGAAGGCCGGCCATCGTCCACCCGTCGGGGACGCCCAGCAACGCCTTGACCTCATCCTCACGCGCGCGGATATTGCCGGTGTAGGAGGACCCAAGGCCTAGGCTCCGTGCCGCCAGCAGCAGGTTCTGGATGGCCATAAAGATATTGGAGCCGTGGCTGAAGCCGTTCCCGTTCCCGGTTTCGACCCAGGGTAGGATCAGCACCGGAGCCTCTCCGACGTGCTGAGCGAAGTCGTAGCCGGACCGGACATACGTTGGATTCTCCTTGTGCAGACCCAGATTTTCCCGGGCGTATTCTGTGGCTGCCCAGTAGAGCTCTCCCAACTGGCGCCGCAGTTCCGGGTCACGGACAACAAGGAAGTGCCACGGCTGTCTATTACTCGCGCTGGGTGCATGCGTTGCCGCCTCTAGGATCTTGGCAATGGCTTCGTCAGGTACTGGGTCTGGCTTATAACGCCGAATGGCTCTCTGACTCAACATCGCCTCGAATAGTGACATATCTGCCATGTGGTTCTCCTTCTGCGCAGTAGCGCCTTAGCCGCTGGGCTTAATAGTACCAGTTCCTCGGAGCCGTGGATCAAGGGCTTCCCTGAGCCCGTCGCCTAGCAGATTGATCGCCAAAACGACCACGAATATGCTGAGTCCCGGCGCAATGGCCTGTATAGGGTTCTGCTCCAAAAAGCCCTTCGCATCGCTGAGCATCACCCCCCAACTGGGATCGGGAGGCTGAATACCCACGCCCAGGAAACTGAGGCCCGCCTCGGCAATGATGGCCCGTCCGAATGCGAGCGTGCCCTGGACGATGAGAGGGGCCAGGCTATTGGGGAATATGTGCACAATTGAAATGCGAATGCGTTTAGCTCCGATTGCGTGCGCGGCCAGTACGTAGTCGGTCTCACGGATGGAAAGTACCTGGCCCCGCATGATGCGGGCGTAGACAGGAACGCTGACGATGCCCAATGCGAAGAAAACGTTGGTGATGCTGGGGCCCAACGCCGACGCTATGGCCAGGGCCAGGAGCAACCCCGGGAATACCATCATCCCGTCCATGATCCGCATGATCACCTCACCGAGCAAACCACCCCGGAACCCCGCCACCAGCCCCAGGGTCATTCCTGCGGCCATGCCGATGCCGACAGCGACGAAGCCAACCTGTATGGAGATCCTTGCACCAAAGAGCAAGCGACTGAGCGTGTCTCTGCCGGTATTGTCAGTTCCCAGGATATGCAACCCGGTAGGGGTACGGGTCCAGAAGCCCTCATTGGCACCATAGAAATCTATCTTCAACGGGTCCTGTGGAGCTATCAAAGGGGCCAGGAGGGCTGCCACAAGGAAAACCGCAACAATGACCAATGATATTGCGGGAAGCCTGCGCGCCGTCAACCGCCTGAAGAAGGAGCCTGGAGCAACCCACCTGGCAAGCCGCGGACCGCGTATCGTCACCGCAATTGTTGAATCGGACATCAGCCGTTACCCGGACCGAACTCTGGGATCAACAAGGCCGTAGGTAATGTCGGCCAAGAGGTTGGCAAGGATGACCCAGGCTCCAGCGAAGAGGAGGACGCCCTGGACCACCGGGAAATCGCTCGTGATCACCCCGGTCACCGCCAGCCGGCCGACCCCTGGGAGCCCGAAGACGGTTTCAATGATGACCGAGCCTGCAAGGAGCTGCCCGACCTCCAGACCCGCTACGGTGATCAAGGGAGTCAGGGCGTTCTTCAACGCGTGCCGGGTCATCACCTTTCTTTCGGTAAATCCCTTGGCATGGGCCGTGCGGACGTAGTCCTGGCGCAGGACCTCCAGCATTGCCGAGCGAGTCTGGCGCATCAGGACAGCGGTGTGCGTCGTGGAAAATGCTATCACTGGCAGGATCATGCCCTTCAGGTTCAGCCACGGGTCCTCCGAGAACGGCACATACGCTATGGCAGGAAGCCATCCCAGAATCACTGCAAACAGATAGATGAGCAGGATACCCAGAAAGAAGTTGGGCATAGCAACGCCCCACATAGCGAAGAGGGTAGCGGCGCTATCGATTGCGCTGTTGGGCCGCGATGCGGAGATGATGCCAACAGGTATGGCCACTATCAACGAGAGCGCCAACCCCAGGATGCCAAGCTCCAGAGTGACCGGTATCCGGTTCTTCAACTCCGTGGTGACGGGTAGATGGGTGCGTATGGAATGGCGTAGATCGCCGGTGAAGACGTCCGAGATCCAGTTGATGTACTGTACCGGGATCGGCTTGTCCAGGCCGAGCTCCCTGGTGACGCGCTCCAGGAGGGCAGGATTCACCTCCTCGCCCATGATTATGTCTGTCGGATCGGTTGGCATCAGCAGGACCAAGGAGAAGGTGATCATGGTGACCACAAAGATGACCGGTGGCAATGCGATGAGCCGCTGGATGATCAGTCTCTTCATCGCATTTCCTTACCCTGCTAGTAGAGAAGCCCCGTAGGGAGAACCTCCCCTCGGGGCTTCTGCTATGGCTCCGGTCCTCCTGTTCCTCCCCATGCCACCTTGGCGGCAGTCGCCTGACGCGACACGAAGGGACCAGGCCCCCTACCGTTCGATTCGAACCTTCGAGAGCTCGACCTGTTCGGTGGGGTGGGATACATAGTCGATCACATAGTCTCTTACCGCTTCATACACGAAGGGGATGTGGAGAAAGACATACATGGCCATATCCTCAACAACCATCTTCTGCATCTGCCGGTAGAGCCTGCCCCGCTCCACAAGGTCAAAGGTGCCCTCTGCCTGCACGAGTAGAGCGTCGTAGCCAGGGATTTCCGTTTTACCAACATTCTTTGCGTTGGTGGACTTGAAGTGCTCGGACATGAGCAGTTGGAGTTCAGTCCTGGGATCCAGCGCCGAGGAGTATGCAGGGTATATCCATTCCCTCTGGAAGCCTCTGCTGGCGTCGCCGCTTGCGATCTGCAAGAGCTCCAGCTTAACGCCTATGTCACCGTACATCTGCTGAAGCGCCTCCAACCGGGGTCTTCGGGCTGTGCCTCCAAACCAGACAACGGGATCAATGGTGAATCCATTGGGGAAACCGGCCTCGGCCAGAAGACGCCTGGCCTCATCCGGGTTGTACTCGTACGCCTTGAAGTCCGGGTCATAGGCCCATGCGAAGATCGGAGGGATGGGGCCGTACAGTATTGTGGCACGACCGTCATACTCCAATTGTATGAGGGCAGCGCGGTCCACGGCCATGGAAAGAGCCCGGCGGACTCGAATATCCCCGAAAGGCTCCATAGTCCTATTGAGCTGGAAATAGTTATATCCCGGCGATGACCAGCTTACGATCGTCAAATCCGGATCATTTTCTATGAGCCCAACCTGCGCAGGCTCTGGCTTGTAGACGTCAAGCTCGCCTGAGCGGAAAGCCGCCAGCGCCACAGCGGGATCCTCTATGACAAACCGTTTGATGCCGTCCAGGAGAGGCAATCCGCCCTGCCAGTAATCGTCAAACGCACTGTAGGTTATGTGGCTGTCGGAGACCCACTCATCCAGCGCAAAGGGGCCGGTACCCACAGGGTTCCGCGTATATTGGTCCAGCGTGGCGGAATTGACCGCGGTAGGAGAGTTTATGAATCCCAGGCGGTCGGCCATGAAGCTCACCAACAGAGCGTTGGGGGCAAACGTGGAAACGCTTAGATGGCTACCCGATAGCACTTCGATGTTTTCGACACTAGTCAGGAATTGTCCTTGAATGGACGCAAGTTGCTCGTCCACCGCGCGATCGAAGTGGGCCTTGACGGCCTCTGCGTTTAGCGGCGTGCCATCGTGGAACTTGACACCTTCTCGAAGGACGAAAACGATGTTTGTGCCATCCCTGACGTCCCAGGATTCAGCCAGCCCGGCAGTGACGCCGAAATCTGGGGTACTACGGATGAACGTGTCGAAGACGGGGACCATAAAAGGCACATCACTGGAAGAGAGGCTTTGCAGAGGGTCCAAGTTCCTGGGGTCTGCCGTAGAACGGAGATTCAGGATGCCTCCCCTCTGTGGTGCTGGGGGCACCGTCGCAGTGGGCGCAGTAGTCGTGGGCTGAGCGACGGTCGTCGTCGCGGTTGGTCGGGGCGTTGGCGTGTCGTCATCGCCCCCACAACTGGCTATCAGCAGCGCCAGAGTGGCCATGCTCACAAGAGCCCACATGCCTTTCCTCTTTAGGGTAGTCATATCGCACTCCTAATCATCTACTCATTGCCTGGCTGGTTAATTTCAGAAATGAGGCTGAATTGTATCGATAGAAGCTACCACTGTCAAGCCAAGAATATCCTGATATCGATATGAGACACCGAAGAGCGTGCAATTTTAGCATGATACGCTTATGGATACGCTTATGGATACGGGACAGATTCATGAGACCCTGAATCCCATCGCACACTCAACCGTTGAGGAACTCTACCGCCAGCTTGACGAACTCGTCCGGCCTCTGCTGATGGACTACTCCAGCGGAGTCTGGGACTATCTTGACAACGGAGCCCTTGATCCCCTCCCGGGCCCGTTCCTCTCCACGACGTAGGACGTCAGTCTCGCCGTAGACCAGCAGTGCGGGTGTGTTTACCTTGGCGGCGGCCACCTCCACGTCGAAGCCGGAGTTCGCCTCCTGGCTCATCCGGATCCAGAGCCGGCTCCTCTCATGGATCACCTTCATCTCCTCAAACACCGCTTCGTCCAGACCGGGATGGTCCACCTGCCAGTCCTCCCAGCCCCACTGTGGCCGTACGGGAATATGGTACGAAGTGGTGTCGGTATACTTGGGCAGGAACCACTTCTCCCAGATGATCTGCCCTATTTTCCTGTTCCAGTAGATCGGCCCGTCAAGGACCATTCTGTTTACTCTATCCGGATGCTTGCCAGCCAGGATCAGCGCTATCATAGTCCCGGTATGGTCGGCAACGATGTGTGTCCGCTCCAGACCTATGGCGTCCATAACGTCCACGATGGCATCGGTGTAATCATCCATGGAGTACTTTCTGGGCGGTATGTCCGAGTGGTCATGTCCTGGCATATCAATGTTGTAGCAGGCGAACTGCCGGGCGAACTGGTCGATGACCTTTCCCCAGGTCCACCCGCTAAGGCCCACGGCATGAAGGAAGACAATTGGGTCTCCCCCGCCCACCCTGTGTACATAGATCTTGCCATCTCTCCGGTAGACGTAGTGGTCTGTACCCAACAAAGCGGCGGCCGCAGCAGTCATAACGCACTCCTCTGACTGGCATCACCTTTCTTGAAGGCTGCCATTTTCGGCCTCAAGGTGAAAGATGTCAATTAGATCGGGGTGGCGCAAATTAGCCGACACGACAGGAGTGGAAAGTCACCTAGCTAGCAGCCAGCATTCGTTCAATGGGAATCCGCGCACGTCTCGCGGTCTCCTCCGGCACCGTCACCTCGAACACATCATCCCTCAATGAACGCCACAGCTTTTCCACGGTAATCATCTTCATGAACCCGCACGTAGACTCCTCGCTTACGGCGTAGAAGCGCTTCTCAGGGTTCTCTTTGCGGAGGGGGTGGAGGATGCCTGGCTCCGTGGCAACGACAAACTCGCGTGATGGCGACTGGCGGGCGTGCCGAAGCATGCCACTCGTAGACAGGACCGCGCCATTCATAGTGGAAGGGTCGTTCTGGGATAAGAGATACATTGTGGAGCTGACGCATCCACATTCGGGGTGGACAAGGAATTCGGCATTGGGATGGCTATGCCGTGCCTGGCTGATCTCCTGTGGCCCAATGGCGGCGTGTACATGGCACTCTCCCCACCAGACCAGGATATTCTTGCGGCCGGTCACCTTTTGTACATAGGTCCCGAGAAACATGTCCGGGAGGAACAGAACCTGACGCTCTTCAGGAATGGACTGGACCACCTTGACAGCATTGGCGGAGGTGCAGCAATAGTCGCTCTCAGCCTTCACATCGGCGGTAGTGTTTACATATGAAACCACAACCGCGTCAGGATGCTCCGCCTTCCATGATCGGAGTTGCTCACCGGTGATCGAGGAGGCCAGCGAGCATCCCGCCGCCAGATCAGGGATCAGTACCCTCTTGGCCGGGGATAGAATAGCAGCGGTCTCTGCCATGAAATGGACGCCGCAGAAGACTATTAGATCCGCAGAGGTTTCGGCGGCTTGTTGAGACAAACCAAGCGAGTCTCCAACGAAATCGGCCAGGTCCTGGACCTCGGGAATCTGATAGTTGTGGGCCAGAATGACGGCGTTCCGCTCCTGCTTCAGCCGCAGTATGTCGGCGCGAATTTCCTCACTGGTTGTTCCAGCGGTTGACATGTCCGTTCTCCTACCCCTCTGGATCGCTTGAGCAATGGCCGTTGCTGATAGTTTACCATCCCCTTGGGAGCGCCGATAGGAGCCATCCGGATTTACGTAACGCGCTTGATACAGATGTGCAGGCCAACGTGGGCCAAGCCTCCCCTACCCGCCCACCCTGTTGGAGCGCGCCCTGTTAACAAACGCGAGTCAAACGGGCTCTGTTGCAGGACCTCCGAATGGAAGTCCTGCAACAGGCAGCAACTGCCTAGTCATATGATACGGATGTTTGTTAGTATTCCGCCATGAAATCACCGGGTGCACTCACGGTTGTTCTACTCCTTCTGCTGACACTGGTTTCTTGCGCATCTGATCCCACTCCCACACCTTCGTCAGACCCTATCGCCTCCCCTACCCTGGCTTCCACGCCCAGCCCCGGCCCTGATCCAACCGCCACACCAAAGCCGACTCCTATCCGAACGTCAAGTCTCACTCCGCCAGACCTCCAGGCGGACGTCATATTTTTCAATGGCACCATCATCACCATGGAACCGGATCTGTCCTCGGCCAAAGCCGTGGCCGTTCTCGGCACGAAAATCCTCCACGTTGGGAATGACCAGGAGACGTTGGCCTTCGCGGGACCGGACACCCACCTTGTCGATCTGGCTGGCCGTACTCTCCTCCCGGGCTTCGTGGACCCTCACACCCACCCCCTGGATTATGACTCCGCGGACTCGCTGGACGAAACGCAACAATACATGTTGGCGGGAGGCACAACCACCATAGGTGATACCGCTGCGGCCCCTGACAAGCTGGTCCGTGTTCTTCTGGCCCTGGAGTCCACGGATCTCCGCATTCGCACCAGCTTATATCTGTCCTACAACAGCAAATGTAATGGTATTCAACCTGAAGATTGGATTCTGGAACATCCCCCTATCCTGGATCCCACTGCAATGTTCCGCATCCCCGGTATCAAGATCTTCGGCGATCCAGCCGGACCTTCCACGCGCTGCGGTTGGGCTCCCATGAGCGTCTTGCTACCACCCGAGTTCGCTGAGGAGCGAGCGGCCGGGCCATACGGTGATATCCTCCTCAGCGAGGAAGAGATGGCTCAGGTGATTGCGAAGCACCAAGCCCTCGGCTATCAGGTGGTGATCCACGCACGCGGGGACATAACGGTTGACATTGCGTTGAACGCCATCCAGGCCGCCTTGGCCGGACAGCCCAATACGTTCCGCCATCGGATCGAGCACAACGACTATGTCAGGCCGGATCAGCTCCCTCGCTACGGGGAGGTTGGCGCTCTGCCCACCATCAGGGGTCGGCCGGCGGCATGCGGTTTCAACAACTCCGGTGGTGTCCACCCGTTCGGAGAAGAGGTGCAGCCTTGGTTCCGTGTCGGCATGTCTCTCCTTGACGCAAACCCGGGGCTGCCCGTGGCCTGGCACAGTGATGTCGGGAGCTTCGGGCGGAGGCCGATACATGACCTCTACGATTTGGTAACCCGCAAGGCGATAAGTAGGGCAGACGGCAGCGTCTGTGAACCCCCTGACTGGCTTGCCGCCAAGGTTGTTAGCGTCGAGGATGCTCTGCGCATGATGACAATCAACCCCGCCTATGCGCTTTTCATGGACGAAATGGTCGGCAGCTTGAAGGCGGGAAAGTTCGCAGACCTGGTTATCCTGTCCGACAATCCCCTCACGGTCGACCCCGATTCACTCATCGATTTGGAAGTGCTGATGACCATGGTTGGCGGACATGTCGAGCACTGCGCCCAAGAAGCCCTGTGCCCCGTATCAAAGGACAACTAATCCCATCCACGATTCACTGATAGAATATCCGATACGCGGATCGGGCCGTACCGGGCCAATTCGTGCGTAGTGTAAACAATGCGTTTGCGCCACCTAACACTGCCAATACTTGCCTTGGCCAGCCTGATTGTTCTAGCATGCGGCGGCTCTGGCGATGCACCCTATACGCCAACCCCGGAGACTACTCCAACACCGGCTCCAACAGCTGTGCCGACAACCCCTCCCCCACCAAAGTTCAGAGGCTACGACCTGAATCTAAGCGCCGGCACTTATTGGGATTACCGCTGGGAATACGAGACCAGGTCCTGCTCGCGAGATGGGTGCACAACCAGGAATGATGATGGGCAGTTCCGAGTTACTCTTGGAGGCCAGCAGGTCATTAGTGGAGTAGGTCTATTCGAACTATCGGTCTCAGGGAAATCACAGGTCGATGGTGAATCCAGAGATTTCGCCCCCCGGTGGAGATACATTGGAATCGAGGGTGACCGCATCGTAGTATCGGATGGCTCTAGTCTTCGGACGCTGTTCGATGCGCGTCTCGGCAGGTGGGCAGGCAGTGGATTTTTCACGAACCGGTTCGCCAGTGATAAACTCGTTGAAGCGGTTGCCGGCCAGATCCCGGAGAGCTCAAACTGGCCTGGCACTAGAGCGGGCCCAGTCGCCATGGTAAGGCGTGCCTCTAGCCAGAGTCAGTGCGAAACCATCGCGGGAATTAGGATCTGCGGCGAGGAATCCTTCAATATATCTGAGGTCGAGTCCTACCGGGCAGGAATTGGCCCAGTGGCGTACAACTTCGGAAGCACCGCCTCATTCTCAGGAGGAGGCTTCTCCTCTTCTCATCAGACCACAGAGACTTTGGCACTCGTCTCATCATCTCTAAGGGATAATAATCGAGGGTTGTCAGAGGCCGACCTGCCCCCGGCGGACATCACTGAATTCGAGCCCAACGATTCGCGAGACCAGGCCCAAGTACTGCCAAGGGACCAGGAGTTGCGTGGGCATGTTGCGTCAGGAGACGCAGGGGGGGACCCGTTTACTCTTGCAGTCAATAACCGGCGTGTGCTCGTTCGTGTCCATGATTATTACATCTTCGACTTGGCGGAGGAGTCCTTCGTTGACATCGCTCTCCTTTTGACGGGGGCCGCAGAGACAGATGCTACGGTCGGCCTAATTCTATGGAATGATGAGACAGACGAGCGCTTGGGAACCTCCTTCGAGCAAGGCGCCTTACATCAAGAAGTGGACGGAACCTTTCCAGCAGGGGTCTACCTGGTCGGCGTGTCCGGCCTACAAACCCCTGACGAAGGGGTAACGTATAACTTGCGGTGGGAGGCTGGGAAAGAAGACACGTAAACGAATGAACAGGTTAGGTATGGGCCAGCTTAGGGAGCCCCGACCAATTAAAGGAACGAGAGGGTGGGCCATCCGGTCCGACCTCTCGTTTAGGGTGCTTTTACCGCTCCCAGCCGGAACACCTTCGTCCCGCAGACGGAGCAGGTTCCCCGAGTAGATGGCTTGCCATTATCCAATGCCACCTGCACCGGTTGGCGGATTTCTCTTTTGGTCTTGCATTTGAGGCAATAGGCGTCCATCGAGTCTCCAGATCACTTGAACAGGTACATGCTATCCCTACGTGGCCGGTTCGATCACCTGAAATAAGCGGATGGCCGGTGGGCCCTGGACGTTCCCGGCCAGGCCCTGCTGCAACCGAGGGCTGATGACCGCCGCAGCCGCATCCGCATCCTCCTGCGATGCCCACAGGACGTAGAGGCCGTACTCTCCATCGGAGTCGTCACCAAAGAAAGTCACGGCCTGGCACCCCGGCCGGGCCTGAATGGCGGGGACCAGGTCATTGGCCAAGTTTTGTGCCGCAACCTGCTTCCCTGGGCCGAAGCTAAACCGTACCAACCTTACGAACATCCGCCCCTCCTTGTCGATTGCCCTTCATAACAACGTGGGCTTCGTCCCCAATAGTGGCGTGACCGTGCACGTAATGGTAACGCGCCAAATCTGAGGGTTCTCATTGTATCCTCTGTGCCTTACAAGTCAATGTGGGTCCACTTGAAGGCCCAGCAGTGGGAATGTACCGGCTGGTTCGCCTATCTGCGCAGCGACCAGCACTGATAGCCTGCGTTTCAGGTAGTGAATGAGCCATCCACTAACTCCGTTGTACGGCTCGCCATGTCTGCCAGGGTTATGTCATGGGTCGCTACCACCACCGTCGCGCCCTGTTCCAGAGCCACGCTCTTCAACAGGGTCGCAATATTAAGTCCTGTCGTAGTGTCCAGGTCTCCGGTGGGCTCGTCCGCCAGCAGTAGCAGCGGATTTCCCACCAGAGCCCTCGCAATCGCTACCCGTTGCTGCTCTCCACCGGAGAGCTCGTACGGGCGATGCCTGGCACGTGCCGATA
>JAPUKM010000112.1 GCA_027295645.1 Chloroflexota bacterium
CCGCATCACCATGGTCTACCAGGACCCGGCCACATCGTTGAATCCCACCATGCGGGTCGGGCCCCAGGTAGAGGAGGTGTTGCGGGAGCACCTGGCTATGGATTCGCGGCGGGCCCGGGAACGGACGGCGGAGCTCTTCGATAGTGTCGGTCTTACCGATGCGGAGCACATCGGCAAACGTTACCCCCACCAGTTGAGCGGCGGTATGCAACAGCGGGTGGTGATTGCGATGGCGTTGGCGTGCGAGCCCGATCTGCTGGTTATGGACGAGCCCACCACCGGCCTCGACGTCACTACAGAGGCGACCATCCTGGACCTGGTGGTTGACCTGAAGCATCGGGTAAACGCCGGTATCCTATATGTAAGTCACAATCTGGGTGTGATTGCACGTGTTGCTGATCGCGTAGCGGTGATGTATGCCGGACAGACCGTTGAGCAAGCGCCGGTGGTAGAGCTTTTCAAGCACCCGCGCCACCCATATACCATGGGGCTGCTCAGCTGTGTTCCAAAGCCGCCCACGGACGATGGCAAGGTTACCAAGCTCAGCGCCATCCCCGGTTTCGTTTTTCCGCCCGGTGAGCAGACCGCCGAGGCCTGCCTGTTTGCCTCCCGGTGTCCCATGGTGCAGGACTCCTGTCGAACAACGATGCCCGATTTGGCCAGCGTGGATGGACACCAATCCCGCTGCTTCTTTGCGGATGATGTCCGCCCAGAGATCTGGGGTGAACCAGAGGCACGAGATGAAAGCCCCGCAGCTACTGCTGAACCGGTACTCGCAGCAAGAGGTATACAACGGTTTTTTGGTCACTGGCAGCGTAAGTACATACTCTTCGGCCCACGGGTACGACCACCAGTACGTGCAGTGACCAACGTCGATTTTGACGTCGGAGCCGGCAGGACCCTCGGCATTGTGGGCGAAAGCGGCTCCGGCAAGACCACCGTCGCCCGGACGGTGGTCGGCCTCGTCCCGCGTGATCGGGGCAAGCTTCGGTTTCGCACGGAAGAGTTGTCCCGCGGGGTGTCAGAGCGGACGCAGGAGCAGCTGGCTGCGCTACGGATGGTGTTCCAAAACCCAACATCTTCACTGAACCCCAAGCTTCCCATCCGCCACTCAATTCTCCGCTCATTGCGGAAGTTCGGAGGGCTGGGACGGAAGGAAAGCCGTGAACGGGCTATAGAGTTACTGGAGGCCGTTGGACTGGACAGTTCGTATCTGAACAGCGCGCCAGGAGAGTTGAGCGGCGGCCAGCAGCAGCGCGTGGCGCTGGCAGGCGCATTCGCCGCCAACCCCGATCTCATCGTCGCAGATGAGGCGGTCTCGGCCCTGGATGTCTCCATCCAAGCCCAGGTGCTTAATCTGCTGGAGGAGCATCAACGAGAGGTCGGGACCTCCTATATCTTCATCTCACATGATCTGGGCGTTGTTCGCTACATCTCAGACGATATCGTTGTGCTCTATGCTGGACATGTAGCCGAAGCGGGACCCGCAGAGGCGGTGCTGAACGCGCCGTCGCATCCGTACACTGAGGCGCTGCTATCAGCAGCACCGGTGCCGGATCCTGAAGCGCCCCCTGCTCGTATCCGACTTCCAGGGTCCGTGCCGACGCTTCGCGAGGCTTTCAAGGGCTGTTCCTTCGCTGGGCGCTGTCCACGCAAGATAGGGCCCATCTGTGACAACACTCCGCCTCCCTCCCGCACTGGGCCGGACTCATCTGATCACGTCATCTACTGCCACATCCCCGTTGATGAATTGGCGGCGATGCAACGAGAGCCGGTGGCAGGGGCAAGATAGCAACTCCGAGGGTACGCTCCCCTTTCGTTTATTCCTCCTCGCCGCTCGCATACCTCCAGCGTTTCAAGAAGCTCAGCAGCCCCTCAGGCGGGCTGTATCCATGTGCTGGCAGCCGTAGGACGAAACTGCGGGCGCACAAGCACGCCTAATCCGTCCGGAGGTAATGCGAGAAAAGCATCCTCGAAGGGAGCTAGTGTCCGGTCATAGTCCAACAGGAGCACTCTAGTTTGGGCACGGGCCAACTTGAGGAAGAACTGGTCACTTGGCGTGGGAAGCGTCATGGCACCTGCTCACGCCACGCTCCGTTCGCCAGGTAGCGAATGGACACGTTGAGTGCGGGCAAATTGTAGGGTAGCGATATGTGGTGCTCAGGCCCGCATGCTGCTGAAGCACTCGCCACAATAAACTGGGCGAATCCCCGTAGGTTTAAAGGGTACCTCGGTCTCAACACCGCACTGGGCACAGACAGCCGCGTGCATCTCCCTAGGACGGTCTCTGTCCCCTTGCCGCTGCTCCTTGCGCTCCGTGCGGCAATTGCGACACCTGCGAGGCTCGTTTTGAAGCCCTCGGCCAGCATAGAATTCCTGCTCTCCAGCGGTGAACAGGAATTGAGTGCCGCAGTCAATGCAGGTCAGCTCCTTGTCAGCGTACTCCATTGGGCCACCCCCTCATTGATCAACATGCCTCCGGTCGGTCACCCAATGGCCGGCGCGACAAAACAGCACCTACTACGGACCGGGAACCTTGAACCAGAGATTTCAACCACTAAGTATACGCCATGAATGCAACCGCCTCCGTGTTGAGGCGGAATACGCGAGCATTGCGAGCACGGCGGCGGAATTCGATGTATGATATGGGCTCTGTGGCCATAGGGGAGATAGAGGTGCCCACCAAGGGTGGCGTTTCTAGTGAAAGCGCTCACAGCAGAGCCAGCATAGGGAGATACATCATGGATCTATTTGAAGCAATGCATACTCAACGGGCTATTCGTCGCTACAAACCTGACCCGGTACCCGACGAGGACATCACCAAGATACTGAAGGCTACCGTCCACGCACCCAGCGGGGGTAACCGCCAGCCATGGCACTTCGTCGTTGTCCGTGATGCCGAGCTGAGGAAAAAGCTCGGCGAGCTCTACTGGGGAGCCACGGAATACGCCCGCGAAAATCTAGGCCTGCACAAGGACACGCCCACCTATAACCGCTCCGGCTACGACTTCGCCCAGCACATAGGGGAATTCCCGGTGCATATCCTTCCCTGTATCGAAACAGGGAGCGGCGACCCCTTCGGCCGTGGCTCGTCAATCTATCCCGCCATACAGAATATGCTGCTGGCAGCCCGGGCCCTGGGCTTGGGCTCATGCTACACCTCAAATATCCGCAACCTCCCCGATTATGAGGAGGCGACCAGAAAGCTGTTGGGCATTCCGAATACCATGACCATAGCCGCCCTGATACCCATCGGCTATCTTGGGGAGGGGGAGCATTTCGGCGGTGCCAAGCGGAAGCCACTGGAAGAGGTGGTCTCCTACGATCAATGGGGACAGCACGCGCCGTAGTCTGTCGCAAGGAGGCACAGCATGACAGAGATGTCGCTATTCGAGGCCATCCATACTCAGCGAGCCATTCGCCGGTACAAACCTGACCCCGTGCCGGACGAAGCCATCACCAAGATCCTCGCAGCGGCTACACGGGCGCCCAGCGCACGCAACTGTCAGCCATGGCACTTCCTGGTTCTCCGCGACGCTGAGTTGAAGCGCAGCTTCGGGGAGATCTACTGGAAGGCCACGCTGGATGGTCGCTCTGACGGTATTCTGGAGAAGGACACCACCACATTCCCCAAGGTCGGCTTCGATTATGCCGAGCACCTAGGGGAATTCCCGGTGCTGATCATCGTCTGCCTGGAACCCACCCATCCAAGCTCCCATGACCCCTTCCTCCGCGGTGCCTCTATCTTTCCAGCAATTCAGAACATGATGCTCGCGGCCCGAGCTCTGGGCCTGGGAGCCTGCTTCACCTCCAATTACCGGCGGCGTGAGGGAGAGGTCAAAGCGCTGTTGGGCATTCCCGACGATGTTCCAACGGCTGGCTGCATCCTCATCGGCTATCTTGGGGAGGGAGAGCACTTCGGCGGCAGCCGGCGTAAGCCGGTGGAAGAGGTGACATTCTACGACCGATGGGGCCAACGCTCCTCATAGCGACAGGAAGGCTTGGAGAAACACCATGGACGTATTTGAAGCAATGCACACACAACGGGCGATTCGCCGGTACACATCGGACCCGGTATCGAACGAAGAGATCGTCAAGATTATGAAGGCCACGACACATGCGCCCAGCGGGGGCAATAGCCAGCCCTGGCACTTCATCGTCGTCCGTGATCCAGAGCAGAGGCGAAAGCTCGGGGATATCTACTGGGGAGCCACGAAATACGCCCGCGAAAATCTGGGCCTGCACAAGGAGACGCCCACCTATCTCCGCTCCGGCTACGACTTCGCTCAGCACATAGGGGAATTCCCGGTGCACATCCTTCCATTCGTCGAAACCGGAACCATGGACTCCTTCGGCCGCGGCTCCAACATCTATATGGCAATCCAGAACCTGCTGCTGGCGGCACGTGCTCTGGGTCTGGGGACCTGCTACACCGGCAACATACGCACTGTCTCCGAGTACGAGGAGGCGGCCAAGAAGTTGCTGGACGTCCCGGATGGTTGGCACCTGGCCGCCCTGATACCCTTGGGCCACCTAGGACCCGGCGAGCACTTCGGCGGCGCCAGGCGAAAGCCCCTGGAAGAGGTGATCTCCTACGAGCGGTGGGGACAGCACACGCCGTAGCCTTAGAGAAAGCCCCTCGGACTGACGATGAGCGAAGCCACTTCCCTTCTCCTCCAGTCCCCACAGCGGGTCAGTTGTGGTATGCTTTTTCCGCCGCTCCACGGATGCACCAGGTCGAAATCACCGGTACACGGGCCAAAACTCGCCGGGAGGTAGTAGGAGATGGCTAAGCAGGCTTCTGCCCTTCTGATCGTGGAAAAGGGTGCCGAAGACGCCAGCGTCATTCCACTGGACCAGGAAAGTCATATCATCGGCAAATTTTCGACGGCGGACATACCCCTGGCCAATCCCTATGTCTCGCGTAAGCACGCACAGATCCTCTTGGACCATGGGAACTACAAGATCAGCGATCTGGGAAGCAAAAACGGCACTTATGTCAACGGTGTCCGTCTGACCTCAGAGGCCCG
>JAPUKM010000113.1 GCA_027295645.1 Chloroflexota bacterium
GCCAGCATTGTGACGCAGGCGGGTCGCCTGGGCGCGGTCACCGTAGCCACCAACATGGCAGGCCGCGGCACGGACATATTTCTGGGCGGGTCCCCGGAGGGCCGCAGCAAAGAGGAGTGGCAAGAAGAGCACAACAAGGTAGTGGAAATGGGGGGGCTGTACATTCTGGGCACTGAGCGCCACGAGGCACGCCGCATAGACAACCAACTGCGAGGCCGGGGAGGGCGTCAGGGAGACCCGGGCACGTCCAGGTTTTACGTGTCGCTGGAGGACGACCTGATGCGGCGGTTCGGCGGCGACAAGATACAGAAGATCATGAGCTGGGCCGGGTTGGATGACGACGTTCCCATAGAGTCGGGCATGGTTACCAAGGCCATAGGGGGCTCCCAGGTCAAGGTTGAAACCGTTAACTTCGATAAACGCAAACACCTGGTGGAGTATGACGATGTGGCCAACGCCCACAGTGATGTGATCTACGGTGAGCGAAGGAAGGGCCTGTCCGGCGCAGACCTGAAGGCCAATGTCCAGGATATGGTCCACAACGAGATAGAGTCCATTGTCGCAAACCATACAAGCGACAGGGACGGGGAGAACTGGAGCCTGGACATGCTGGAGACCGAGCTGCTGGCCATCATTCCCCTGCCACCGGAGCTGAGGCAGGAGCAACTGGCGGAGATGGACCCTGAAGAGATGATGGAGGGGCTGCTGGAGCAGGCCGATATCCTGTACGAGGAGCGGGAAAAGGCGATGGGCTCCGAACCTATGCGGTCACTGGAACGGGCCATCATGCTGCGGGTGATCGACACTCACTGGGTAGAGCATTTAACCGCGTTGCAGAACCTGAGGCAGGGCATTGGGCTCCACGCTTTCGGCCAGCGCGACCCACTGGTTATGTACAAGAAAGAGGCCCATGAGCAGTTCGACGAGCTTCTGGCCGGCCTGCAGCACGACATTGTGAATACCATATACCACATGGCGCCGGTGGAGCAGGGCGCAGCCGCGGGCCAGCCGGCAAGGCGCGGCGCTGCGCGGGCAACGGCCAGACAGGCGTCCAGGGCCAGCGTTATGGCCGGGGTGGTAGGCACGCGGAACACCAGCCAGGGCAACGGTGTAGCGAAGGTGGGCCGTAACGACCCGTGCCCGTGCGGCAGCGGCAAGAAGTACAAACGCTGCCACGGCGCAGCAGTCTAGGGGGGTCCGGCCCTCTAACGCCCTCACATCACCTTGAATTTGTGCTGCTTCACTGCGGGGACCTGCCTTCCTATCTGACAGGCACACCACGCTCAACGCGGGCCGGTGGTATGATGGTGGGACACGTTTCTCGGTCAAGCCGAAAGTCACACACCAGCCATGAATAACGCTCAGATCGCGGAGGTCTTCGACAAGATCAGCTCCCTTTCGCAGCTAAAGGGGGAAAGCGTTTTTGTGATCAGAGCATACCAGCGCGCCGCCCACACCATTGAGCGGTCACCGGTGGAGCTGGAGCAGTACGTCGGTGAGGGCAAGGACCTGAAGGAGCTGGACGGCATTGGTGACGCCATTGCCAAGAAGATACGCGAACTGCTGGACACCGGGCACCTGGAGTTCTACGAGACCCTCAAGGCGGAGTTTCCTCCCGGTCTGCTGGAGATCATGGACATCCCCGGCGTAGGGCCAAAGACGGCGTTGCGGCTGGTGGATGAGCTGGGTGTGACCACCGTGGACGACCTGGAACAGGCCATTGAGGACGGTAAGGTGGAGAAGATGCCCAGGCTGGGCAAGAAGGCGGCGGACAACATTCTTCGACACCTGCGCACGTTGCGTACCAAAGACCGTCGGATGCCCATAGGCCAGGCGTCGTACACGGCGCGCTCGATAATGGACGACCTGCGACGGCGGTGCCCGACCATCCAGAAACTGGAGTATGCCGGAAGCCTGCGCAGGTTTGAGGAGACCATTGGGGATATCGACCTGGTGTGCACGGCGGCGGACCCTCAGAGCGTCATAGACGCCCTGGCATCCCTGCCGGATGTGGCGGAGGTACTGGGCCACGGCTCCACCAAGGGAAGCATTGTGACCAGGGACGGCGTGCAGGTTGATCTGCGTGTCGTGGAAGAGGAGTCCTTCGGAGCGTTGCTCCAATATCTCACTGGCAGCAAACAACACAACATCCTCCTCCGTGACTACGCCAACCGCATGGGGCTGTCCGTCAACGAATACGGGATCACTACCATTGCCACAGGCGATACGGAGACCTTCGCCGACGAAGGGTCGTTCTACGCACGGCTGGGCTTACCTCACTTTCCGCCGGAACTGCGACAGGGTACGTCGGAACTGGACGCGGCGCGCCGCAAGGCTCTTCCCTCCCTGGTCACGTTGGAGGACGTCAAGGGCGACCTCCACGTCCACACCGACTGGAGCGACGGTACCGCTCCCGTAGAGGCCATGCTGGCCGCCGCCGCTGAGCGTGGGTATGAGTACATCGCCATCACGGACCACTCATCGGGTCGTGGCATCGCCAACGGGTTGTCGGACGAGCGGATGTTGCGTCAGGTGCAACTACTGCGGACGCTGGACGGGCAGTTCAACGGCATGAAGGTACTCACCGGGTCTGAGGTGGATATCCGCGCCGACGGCTCGATAGACTACCCGGAAGAGGTTCTGAAGGAGTTGGACGTGGTCGTGGCCTCCATCCATTCAGGCATGGGCCAGGACAGGGACAAGATGACGGAACGCATCATCAAGGCGATACACAACCCGTACGTGACCGCTATAGGCCATCTGACCACGCGGCTGCTGGGCCAGAGGCCGCCCATTGAGGTTGACGTGGAGGCCATTCTACAGGCCGCCAAAGAGACGGGCACGGCCATGGAGATCAACTCCTCACTTGAGCGTCTTGACTTGAAGGACACCCACGTATTCAGGGCACGAGAACTGGGTGTGCCGCTGGTGATCAACACGGACGCCCACGCGGTGGAGAGCCTGGAAAACACGCGGTACGGCGTGGCGGTAGCGCGTAGGGGCTGGTGCGAACCGCAGCACATAGTCAATACACGCCCGCTGAAGGAGTTCCTGGAGTTCATACGAAAGAAGCGGCTGGCTCACGCGCCGTAGCTGAGAGCTAGAGCACATGGTCACCAAGAAAAAGGTAGAGAAATCAACCGTTGGCGTTGCGCCCAAGAGGACCGCTGCAACAGTCGCGGTCTCCCGGACGATGCGGGATGTCCTGAAGGAGCTGGCGTCTTCCATAGCGGAGGGCACTCCCTGGCACCGGGCGCTTCTGGAAGCCGTTGGCCGTTGGCCCCTGGC
>JAPUKM010000114.1 GCA_027295645.1 Chloroflexota bacterium
GCTCCTCGTCGGGCTCGGCATAAATACCCCTGACCGGTGGGGCCACCAGCTCCCCGCCACGGGCATACCGTACCTGGTCCGCTTGGCTTCTGGTCAACGTAGCCCCAACAGCAGCACCGAATATACCCAATGCTGTACCGAGCATGAGCAATACCACCAGCATGGTGTACATGACGCTGTTCCGGGCCATTCGCTTCAGCGCATACACTAGCCACAGTGGGCCCACGGGGTCCACGAACTTCAACACCAGTTTCAGCAGCAGGGGAAGCGCCCGAAACAGTAGCAGCCCGATGGCCGCCAGAGCCAGGGCCGGCCCCAGGAGCAGGGACAAATCGACATCCAGCCCGTCGCCGAGCAGGCGCTCTGTCAGGAACCCTCCGCGTCCTCTAATCTGTGACCAGATGACTCCCAAGGTGACCAGGACGAACAGATCAATGGCGTAGGGGGATATACGTGGTCGACCTGGCTGGCGTCCTTGGCCTCCCATGAAGCGCACAATCCCCTGCCTTGCCGCCACCAGGCCAGAGGCCATGAACACACTGACACATGCGATTCCCGCTATGGCGGCAGCGAGAAAGATTGAGGGCGATAGTCCCACTGAACCGCTCCACAGCCCGGCATCTCCCACAGGCAATGCCTCGGCAATGGCCCGGCCCAAGAACGGTCCCACAAGAACCCCGGGCAAAACCAGAGCCAGCCCTTCGCCCAGACCCAGCAGAACCCCAATTTGCAGCACATTGGCCCCGCGACTCCGCAACCTGGCCGTTTCCGCACCACGGTCATGGGCCAGCATCATGGCTATAACCACCAGGAAATAGAGCACAACTCCAACCACCAGGGACGTGAACAGGAACAACGGGACCCGCGCGAGGGTCAGGTCACGCTTGTAGTTGAATATGATCCTATTCAACAGGCTCAACACTAGAGAGCGAGGAAATGCGCGGTTGAGGTCTGCCTCCAGCCCACGTATGGATTGCTCTGCCTGAGAAACCGTGGAACTGGTTAGCACGTCCGAATTCAGAAAGACATTCCACCAGAAGTTGCCCAGCAGCATTGGGTACCGTGCGCCGATACCGCTGAAGAAGCTCTGTTCACCGGCGTATAGGGGAACGTTGATCGGCTCAGTGAACGCAACCGCATCATCTACAAGGAACTTGGTGAGGTCTCCGAACCAGTACAACTCCTCAGGGTCAGTGGGCTCGACGATGCCCACTATGGTGAGCGCTATTTTCTCTTCAGGCACCGTGTTGAAAGGCACCAAGAATATCGTTGTATCCTCGGCCCAGTACATATAACTGGCTACTTGTGTCCCTATCACTACCTCAATAGAAACTTGATCTTCATCGGAATCGCCGGGTGCCCGGCGCGGCCAGCGCCCAGATACCAGCCGTGCGTGTGCTTCGAACTCCTCCTGGAAGAAGACGTACGCAGTGGACGCTCCCAGGGTTTGCGGGACAGCCTCTTCGCTGTTTACAAACGGAACGGGTTGGGAATGGCCTGAGCGGTGCACGTCCTGGGATAGCCATGACAAACGGTCTTGTAGCACTTCCTCCACTGAAGACCGCAACTGTTCGTAGTCCTGAAGACCCAGTGGTCTATCTCGGACCACCACCTGCAGACTCTGCCTTTCCAGCACCGGGGAATCCGCTAGAGCGTGGCCTAGCCCTGCTTCGGCCAAGGTCTGGGAATGGAGTACCGCCACGGATACAAGGGTCACGGCAGTGAGAACCCCGAAGGCCGAAGCAGACATCACCTTCCAGGATCGCCGAGCCCGCCGCAATGCCAACCAAGGAACGAATCGTAAGAACATCCCAAAAGACTCCCTAGTCTCGCGACCCGGTGGTCCCTCTATAGGTGAGGGGACCTAGGCTTCGGGCAAAAGATTCCTCCCGCTTCACGCGCAAGTCGTAGCACGGCCATAGGAATCTTGTCAATGAACTGGTCCGGCGGATAAAAATCAACAAGAAAGAACCATGGTTTTGGCGGTAACCGTTTCGAATTCCCCGCAGATTCTATACCCAATCTCCGCGGCGCGTTTCACCCCTCGAAGCTGGACAGCAAGCCCACGACACCTTGCGTTTGTGGTGTAGTTCTACTTGTCACTGGTCTCCACCTCCTGGCTGACGCGTGTGTCGCCCAGGATTGGAGACCAGTGGGCGTCCGTGGCTGGCGCACTGTTGGTTTTGAGAGCGTCTCCGTATGGATCAAACGGACGGACCTGCTTTCACGCGGCTCCCTTATATGAGATTTCGGATTGCTTGCCAATCAATACATTGATATCTTAAGCCGGAACCTACCATCAGTGGAGGAAAGCCATGGCATCCGACTTGCGATCCTTTCTGACCGAAGTGGATTACCTGACTACGCGCGTATCGAGGGAGGTGGATCCGTTGACTCAGATGGGGACTCTCTGCTCACAAAGCCCCGGCCCGATTGTGTTCGAGCAGCTAACCGGCCACCCCGGATGGAGGGCGTGCGATAGGCTTCACAGCTCAAGGGAATTGCGAGCACGGGCCTTACACTCAGAGCCTGCTGAATATCTCCGAGTCTTGGCAGCCCGCATAGCTGCCGCTCCGGGAGAAAGTCGAGTTGTCAAGGATGGCAAAGTCAGGGAAAAGATCATGACGGGAGAGGAAGTGGACCTGTATGACCTTCCCGTGGGCGTGGGAAGTGAAGATGACGGTGGTCGGTACATCGCGTCTGGAATGTGCGTCACCAAAGACCCGGACACCGGGGTTCAGAATACCGCGTACTACCGGACCCTCCTTAAGGACAGAAACCGGGCAACGGTGGCTATGGGCCACAGGGAGAGTTGGGGCCACCTGACAAAAAACGAATCGAACGGCCGGCCAACTCCAATGGCTATTGTCATCGGACACCACCCGGCTTACGAGATGGCTGCCGCCTATACGGGACCTCACCCTGGATTTGAAGAATTTGAACTGACGGCCTCACTACTGGAGGAACCGGTTGAGTTCGTGCGGTGCGAGACCATAGATCTGAGAGTTCCTGCCGATGCTGAGATCGTGATTGAAGGTCTTATCCCACCGGGAGTGCGCGAGCCGGAGGGTCCATACGGCGAATACACAGGGTACATGGGTCCTGGGAGGGCGGTACCGGTTTTAGAGGCAACCGCAATTACAATGCGACATGATGCCTTTTACAGGCATCTGAACGGGTCCAGAAACGCCGACCAGCAGGCTCTCTCCTCGCTCATGAGCGAGGCGGTCCTGTACGCGAATCTGAAGCAGGTATTCGGAGCCTCCATTCTTGATGTCCACATGCCTGACCACGCAATGTTCACCACGGTGGTGCAGATGACGCCACACTATGAGGGTCAGGGGAAGGCGGTTCTGATGGCAGCGCTCGGCATGCACAGAATGGCCAAGGTGGTCATGGTGGTCGACGATGATATAGATATCTTTGACCCCAAGGACGTCATGTGGGCTCTCTCCTGCAGGGTGAATCCGGCCACAGACATATCTACGGTGACCGGCACACGAGGCTTCAAGTTTGACCCCTCGACTCCCGACCTGCTCATAGAGGAGCGCCTCGAATCAGGGAAGCCCCACCTGAATGGAGTGATGGGAATTGACGCCACCAAGCCACCCGTGAGGACGCCTGATCGCAGGCGGTCATTTGCGCGGGCGGTACCAGTTGGCCAGGGTCAGTGGTTTCTTAGAGACTTTATCAAGGCCTGAACGGTCGAAAGGAGTGGCAATGAAGGCAGTGCGTTTTCATGAGCACGGCGGCCTGGACAAACTTATATACGAGGACGTACCTGATCCAACACCGGCGGTTGGGGAGATCCTGGTCAAGGTGGGCGCTTGCGCACTGAACCACGCGGATATACGTCGGAGAACGGGCGAAGGTCCATTGCCCCACATCCTGGGGCTGGACACAGCGGGCGAAGTGGTCGCCCTTGGAGACGGAGCCACGTCGTTGAAGGTGGGCGATAGGGTCATGATCTATCCTGGAGTCAGTTGCGGCAACTGTGAATACTGCGACGCCGGTCAGCACAACTGGTGTGCCGACTTTGAAATGATAGGCAGACGAATCAACGGGGGATACGCCGAGTACGTCGTCGCTCCGGCCAACAATGCTAGACCGATACCGAAAGGTATGTCATACATAGAGGCCGCAACGTTCCCCATCTGCATCACCACGGCCTGGCGAAACCTTCATACCAAGGGCCGGGTAAGACCGGGAGACCTTGTCCTGATACCCGGAGCGGGCAGCGGGGTCAGCGTCTACGCCATCCAGATCGCCAAGGCGTCCGGTGCCGTGGTCTTTACCACGACCAGCACCGAGGAGAAGATGAGCAAGGCCAGGGACCTGGGAGCCGACCATGTTATCAATTATAAGACCGATGATGTCGTCAAGGTGGTCCGTGAGCTGACCGATGGTCGAGGCATGGACCTTGTGATCGACCACGTGGGAGAGGCCACCTGGGAACAGAGCCTCGGCTCGCTGCGGAAGGGTGGCCGCATGGTTAGTCTGGGAGCCACCACCGGCACACACTATCCATTGGACATCCGAGCCTTCTACCCCAGTGAGGTTGCTATCATGGCTTCGGGTTCCCACACGCGGAGTGACTTCAACAATGGCATGAGACTGGTCGACCAGGGCCGGGTTAAGCCAGTGGTGGATAGTGTGTTCCCGCTAAAAGAGGCTCCTCAGGCAACCCGCCGGCTGGAACGCGGCGAGCAATTTGGCAAGATCGTCCTGTCGGTATCGGAATCATCAGAAGTCACGCCGGCCACGAAGTCCCGACCAGGCACGTAGCGGCGTTGCCATTAATCCTCAAGGAGAAAGTCCAGAGCCAGCCTGGTGAACTCATCCGGCTTATGTTCGTGGACCGGCCTTGGAGACCCTTCAATCACATTGAGGGTCGTGCCTGCGATCCCCTTCTGGGCCTCCTTTTCGCTGAATCGTATCCGCTCTCCATCTCCGTTGAGAATCAGAGAGGGTGCCTTCACCCTGGGGCCGATAGGCGTCATATCGAAGCTGGTTATGGACTCGATCGTCAGCCGTGACCAGTAGCGGCTCTTCCGTGCGATCTCCTCCCTCTTCTCCCAGAACTCGTGAGTAAGATCAGGGTTGTTCGCCGATGCCTCCTCCCACGTAGTTAGCGGCCTAACGGGACGGTCGTAGGAGGTGGTATCGGTATCTTGGGTGCTGGCCATCTTAAAGTAGTCCCGACCACCCTCATCACTCCAGTAGGGCATACCGTCCAGGACCATCTTCCGCACCCGCTCGGGATAGGTGGCGCTCATGAGCACTGCTATCATCGAACCCGTATGGCTCCCCAATATGGAGGTCTGGGAGATTCCCGCGCTATCCAGCACATCCATGATGGCCCACAGGTAGTCCTCAACAGAATATTGCCGGGGCGGGATATCGGAATGGTCATATCCGGGCAGGTCTACGTTGTAACATGTGTAGTGTTGAGCAATCCCATCGATGACGTTTCTCCAACTCCATCCGCCTGTACCGGAAGGGTGGAGCAGGACCACAGGCTCCCCCTGACCGACCTTGACATAGTAGACTCTCCCGTCCTGGCGGGACACGTA
>JAPUKM010000115.1 GCA_027295645.1 Chloroflexota bacterium
GCAGGTCTCTTGGTGGTTAGCGCGGGGTGGAACCACCCGTTCCCATCCCGAACACGGCAGTGAAACTCCCCAGCGCTGACGATACTGCACTCGCAAGGGTGTGGGAAAATAGGCCATCGCCAGGGGGCATAGGGTTCTCGGGCTTACGGCCGAGAACCCTTTTCGTTGTAACGGAGAGAGCCTATGGCTGGGGTTAGTTCGTAAAAAAGGTAGTGCAGTCGCCGTCTTCAAACTGACTTCAAGTGGGTGCGTGGAGCCAGGGGTTTTGTTACTATATTCACATTCTTTACATCCTGCTAAGGGGATTCACCCTTTACAGAGCTAGGTAACCACACCTATAATTAGTCAGGCATGTCTATTTCTAAGGAAAGCGATCGTGTAAGCGTGGTGTCAACCAAAGATGAAACAACAGCCCCAGTGCAGGGGATGGCTGAGCTCCTTCAGGACCATGAGCCCAGCAAGCCTTTGCAAAGAGGCGACATAGTCGAGGGTGAGGTGATGAGTGTTGACCAGGACGGCATCCTGGTCAACATCGGGCTCAAGAACGAAGGGGTGATCCCACCCAGAGAGATGCGGGCCACACCACCCGATAGGCTCCAGGAGCTCCAACCGGGTACGGAAGTATTGGTCTATGTCATCCACACTGACGCCGAAGAGGGACAGGCGATCCTGTCTCTGGATAGGGCCCAGGGAGAAGAGGGATGGCGCACGCTTGAAAAGATCGTGGACACTGGAGAGACGATCAGCGGAACCATCCAGGGGATCAACAAGGGTGGCGCGGTGGTGGATGTGGAGGGGGTTCAGGGATTCATACCGCTGTCCCAGCTGGCCCCCATTAGCAGGAACCCAGACGAGGGAAGCCAGGAGGACCAGCTATCTCAACGCGTTGGGCAGACGCTGGAGTTGAAGTTGTTGGAGTTGAACCGCCGGCGTAACCGTGTGATCCTCTCGGAACGGCAGGCGGTTCAGCAGATGAGGGAGGAGCAGAAGGATAAGCTCCTAGAGGAGCTTAAGGAGGGGGAGACGCGGAAGGGCAAGGTCAGTGGGATCGCCAGCTTTGGAGCATTCGTTGATCTTGGAGGTGCCGATGGACTTATCCACGTTTCAGAGATCTCCTGGGAGCCAGTGCAATCTCCTGAAGAGGTCATTCACGTTGGCGATGAACTGGAAGTTTATGTCCTGAAAGTCGATCGGGAAACCAGGAGAATCGCTCTAAGTCTTCGGCGGTTGCAGCCCACGCCGTGGGATACAATCACCGACCGATACCATGTAGGACAGCAGGTGACGGGAACGGTAACCAGGCTCACAAACTTCGGAGCATTTGCCCGTATCGAGGACTCGGTCGAGGGGTTGATCCACATCTCCGAACTCTCCGACAGGGTGATTGAACACCCCAAGGAGGTGGTGAAGGAGGGGGACACTATGACCCTCACGATCCTGCGAATCGAGCCGGAGCGACGCCGACTTGGGCTCAGCCTGAAGCAGTCGGATGAGTTCCAGGGTAGATGGGAAGATCCAGTGGAGACGGTGAGCGGGACCGAACCCGAAGACTTGCTGCTGGAGAACGAAGATGGCCAGTAGATTTGAAAAGTTCTCGGAACGAGCACGCAGAGTCCTCTCCCTAGCTCAGGAAGAGGCGCAACGCTTTAACCATAACTACATAGGCACCGAGCATATCCTCTTGGGCTTGGTACGAGAGTCCGAGGGGGTGGCGGCACGGGTGCTGTCCAATCTTGGAGTAGAGTTGACCAAGGTTCGTTCTGCCGTGGAGTTCATTATCGGCAGAGGAGAACGGCCAGCTCCAGGCGAGATTGGCCTGACGCCCCGAGCAAAGAAGGTCATTGAGCTTGCGGTGGATGAGGCCCGCCGCCTCAACCACCACTACATAGGTACAGAGCATCTGCTCATTGGACTGATGCGTGAGGGTGAAGGCGTTGCCGCCGGGGTGCTGGAGAGCCTGGGTGTGACTCTGGACAAGATCCGGGCAGAGACCAGCCGGCTCCTGAGCCAGAGCACCTCTCAGGGCTCCCATGCATCCGGCAGGACAACCAGCCGGACTCCCACGTTGGACCAGCTAGGTATAGACCTAACAAATGCTGCCCGTTCAGGGAAGCTGGATCCCGTTATTGGGCGTAGTCAGGAGATCAAGCGAGTGGTGCAGATACTGAGCCGGCGCACCAAGAACAACCCCGTGCTCATTGGTGAGCCCGGGGTTGGTAAGACGGCTATTGTGGAGGCCCTGGCCCAGCAGATCGCATCTGGAGATATACCCGAAAGCCTCCAGGGACGCCGCGTGGTCACGCTGGATATGGGCGCACTTGTGGCAGGCACCAAGTACCGGGGAGAGTTCGAGGAGCGGCTCAAGAAGGTCATTGAAGAGATCAAGAGCTCTGGAAACTGTGTCCTGTTCATTGATGAGATGCACACAATGGTGGGCGCGGGTGCGGCCGAGGGGGCGGTGGATGCCGCCAACATCCTCAAGCCGGCCCTGGCCCGCGGGGAGATTCAGTGCATCGGTGCCACTACTCTGGACGACTACCGCAAGTATGTGGAGCGGGACCCCGCACTGGAGCGGAGGTTCCAGCCTATCCACGTGGACCAGCCCACCGTTGATGAGACCATCGAAATCCTGAGAGGGATCAAGCAACGGTACGAAGAGCACCATCACCTGACCATCTCTGATCAGGCGCTGGAATCGGCTGCACACCTTAGTGATCGGTTTATCGCTGATCGGTTTCTTCCTGATAAGGCCATAGACCTTGTGGACGAGGCGTCCAGCAAGGTGCGTATTGCCAGTACCACGGCGCCGCTCTCCGTGACGGAGGCGACGAAGATACTGGAGAGCGTGCGGAAAGAGAAGGACGAGGCGCTGGCGCAGCAGCAGTACGAGTATGCCGCTGAACTCCGGGAGCGCGAGCAGAAGCTCGCCGAGAAGCTGGAGATGCTGGAGAAGGAGTGGGCCTCTGAGCAGAGCGGTGAGGAGCCCCAGGTCTCTGAAGAGGACATAGCGGAAGTGGTGAGCATGTGGACCGGAATTCCGGTGACACGCCTGGCTGTTGAGGAGACGGAGCGCCTGCTGCATATGGAGGATGCGCTCCACGAAAAGGTCATCGGCCAGGATGAGGGCGTCACCGCCGTTGCCAAGTCGGTGCGCCGTGCGCGGGCAGGGATGAAGGACCCCCGGCGGCCAATTGGTGTCTTCCTGTTCCTGGGGCCCACCGGTGTAGGAAAGACCTACCTGGTACGGGCGCTGTCGGAGTTCATGTTCGGCAGTGAGGACAACATCATCCGGCTGGATATGTCGGAGTTCATGGAGCGTCACAGCGTGGCCCGTCTGGTGGGTGCACCACCGGGATATATTGGCTTTGATGAAGGAGGCCAGCTCACTGAGACGGTACGTCGCAAGTCGTATTGCGCCATTCTGCTGGATGAGGTTGAGAAGGCGCACCCTGAGGTGTTCAACATCCTGCTTCAGATCTTTGACGATGGTCACCTCACAGACGCCAAGGGCCGACGGGTAGACTTCCGAAACTCGATCATAGTGATGACGAGCAACATTGGCTCCGACCTGATCAAACGAGATACGACTATTGGTTTCTCCGTGAAGGGTGACGATGCCAAGCAAGCCGCACAGAGCTACGACCGGATGAAGGGCAAGGTTCTGGACGAGGTCAAGCGATTCTTCCGGCCAGAATTCTTGAACCGTGTTGATGCAACGGTGGTGTTCCACGCCCTCAGCAAGGAGAACATTTTGCGGATCGTGGACCTGATGCTGGGCGAAGTGTCCAAGGCACTTTTGGAGAAGGGCGTGTTCCTTGAGGTCACCCAGGCGGCCAAGGAGTTGCTAGCCGAAAACGGGTTTGATGCCTCTTTTGGGGCACGACCATTACGCCGGGAGATTCAGTCACAGATAGAGGATAAACTCTCCGAGGAGATCCTCCACGGCAAATTCGGCACAGGCGATACGGTTGAGGTGGATGTAGAGGAGGGGGAGATCGTTATCCGGCCGAGGGTAGCCGTTACCTCGGCATAGGGATACTGTAACGAGGAGTCGATTGGGGAAGCCTTCGGGCTTCCCCAATTCTTTATAGAGACGGCCACTCAGAGAGCAATTGCTCTATGATACAATCACCAGGCAGGTTCCCTTAGGAGTAAGCGTGAGCCGGGAGCGGTCCCGTACCATCTATGTCTGCCAGGAGTGTGGAGCCCGCGTCCCCAAGTGGGAGGGGCGCTGTCCTCAGTGTACTCAATGGAATACGCTGGTGGGCCTGTCCGAGTCCCCTCGGTCTCGGCGTGACACATGGCTAGCCACCGGACCCGCCAATGTCCAGGAGATCTCTGAAGTCACCGTTGATAATGTCTCCAGAACTCTTACTGCCTCCGGAGAGTTGAACCGTGTGCTCGGCGGCGGGATTGTCCCAGGTTCCCTGGTCCTCATGGCGGGAGACCCGGGCATTGGCAAGTCCACCATCCTGCTGCAAATGTGCGCCCACTTGGCCGACCAGGGACAGCGAGTCCTGTACGTATCGGGCGAGGAGTCGGCACAGCAGGTGAAGCTGCGAGCGGAGCGCCTCGCAATCTCCGGGCAGGCCCTCTTTTTCCTGGCTGAAACAGAGATCGATGAAATCCTTAGCCGCCTGGAGGATCTCATCCCGTCCCTGGTGGTGGTTGACTCTGTGCAGACCATCGCGTCTCAGGACGTGCCATCGGCACCGGGGACGGTGGCCCAGGTGCGGGAATGTACTCGAAGGCTGATGCAGTGGGCCAAGGAACGAGGCGTTCCGGTGTTTCTGGCGGGGCACGTCACCAAGGACGGCTCCGTGGCCGGGCCACGAGTGCTGGAGCACATGGTAGACGTGGTCTTGTACCTTGAGGGGGACACGTTGAGCCCCTACCGTATTCTACGGGCCGCCAAGAACCGGTTCGGCTCAACCAACGAGGTCGGCATCTTCGCAATGGACGGCCAGGGCATGCGGGACGTGGAGGACGCCTCCACGCTCTTCCTCTCACGCCAAGGCGAGGTCACTCCCGGCTCTACGGTCATCGCTACTCAGGAGGGCACCAGGCCGCTGCTGGCGGAGGTCCAAGCGCTAACCACGCACACTGTGTTCGCACAGCCCCGTCGTACCGCCACCGGCGTCGATTTTCAGAGGCTGGTGCTGGTGGCCGCCGTGATCGGTAAACGGCTGGATATCCCTCTAGGCAGCCAGGACATCATCATTAACATCGCCGGTGGGCTCCATGTGAATGAGCCTGCCGCCGATCTTGGGATGGCCCTGGCCATGGTGTCCAGCTTTCGCAACGTCCCGTGCGACCCCTCTACAGTCGTCATCGGTGAGGTCGGCCTGGGAGGAGAGGTCCGCCCGGTACCCCAGCTTGAGCGTCGACTCAATGAGGCCCACAGGTTGGGCTTCAAGAGGGCTGTCATCCCCGCTGCTCAACGCGCGGACGCCCATGGCAGCCCATTGGAGCTCTCCGCTGTGGCCACGGTGGGAGAGGCCGTTCGCAAAGCGCTTCCCAGGGCACGGCGTCACAAAGGCGACGACGAGGTGCAGGAATACGCATCCGCCGAAGAGGTGCTTGACAGTCTTGCAGCAGAGAGGTGAGGGAACGATGAGCACGTTGCCCCAGAAGCTCCAGCAATTGGGTGACCTCTTGACGGATATGAGGTCTGTTGTGGTGGCCTACTCAGGCGGTGTGGACAGCGCTTTCCTGGCGGCGATGGCCCACCAGAGCCTGGGCGACCAGTGTATAGCGGTCACTGCCTCTTCGCCAAGCCTGCCACCCGGGGAGCTTGAGAAGGCCAGCGATCTGGCGAAGCGGCTGGGCCTGCGCCATAGGGTGATCGAGACACGCGAGGTGGAGGAGCCCGATTACGCCGCCAACGGTCCCAGGCGGTGCTATTTTTGCAAAAGCCACCTGTACCGGCACTTCCAGGCCCTGGCCAAAGAGGAGGGCTATGTCCACGTTGTAGATGGAGCGACGCTGGATGACAACGAGGACTTCCGGCCCGGAGCGGCGGCGGCCAGGGAGTGGGGTGTGCGTAGCCCGCTTGTGGAGGTCGGCTTCACCAAGGAGGAGATCCGAGAGCACTCCCGAGAGATGGGTCTACCCACCTGGGACAAGCCGGCCCAGGCGTGCCTGGCATCCCGGGTCCCCTACGGTACGCCAGTTACCGTAGAGGTCCTTGGCCAGATCGGAAAGGCCGAGCGGTATCTCCATGAGATCGGCGTCCGTCAGCTGCGTGTCCGCCACCATGGCACCACCGCCCGCATTGAGCTGGCCCCCGAGGAGATGCCCCTCCTGATTGAACCTGCCGTGAGACAGAAGGTGGTGGAACGGTTCAAGGGGCTGGGCTACTTGTACGTCACCGTTGACCTGGAGGCGTATCAGGCCGGTAGCCTCAATCGTGAGCTCCGCCCACGCACTCCACAGGGCCAAAGACACCACTACTCTCCACAGTGACCTGTTCGGAATCGCCTATGGCCATCGTCAGTGGGAGGCCACATTGCGGATAGCCTACTTTCACTCTATCGGAGGGGCCAGCGGCGATATGATGCTGGGTGCCCTGGTGGACGTAGGGGTATCCGTTGAGGCGCTGAAGGGAGAGCTGGGGAAGCTTCCCGTCAGCGGGTTCCGGATCTCAGCGCGACAGGAGCGCCGGGCGGGCCTGTTGGGAACTCGCGTCCTGGTGGAAACCGAGGCAGGACCCGATGCCGGTCAACCCAGAAGCGTGTCCGAATTCATCGCCGCGATACATCAAAGCACCCTGGACGAGGCCGTCAAGGAGCAGGCAACGGAGGTGCTGAATCGCCTGGGTGAGGCCGAGAAGCGGGCACACCGCCTGGCCAAAGGGGAGGCTGTACTCCACGAGTTGGGTGACCTGGATACCCTGGTGGATGTGGTAGGCACCGTGGCCGGCATACACCTCCTGGGAATCCAGGAGGTGTATGCGTCGGCTTTGCTTGTGGGAAGCGGCGTGGTCAAGAGCTCCCATGGAGCCATACCGGCTCCGGGCCCTGCGACCATGGAGCTCATCGCCCAGTCACAGGCCATCATCGTCCCGCCGTCGCCACAGCAGCCGATGCCCGGGGAGTTGACCACGCCCACGGGCGCTGCTCTTCTCACCACTCTGGCCTCGTTTGATGCGCCCTCCATGACTGTTGAGCGCATCGGGTACGGGCTGGGGTCGCGGGACGACCCCTCACGCCCCAACGCCCTGGCGGTGTGGCTGGGAGAGCGGCAAGACACACCGAAAAGAGATGGGCACCGCCTTCTGGAAACCAATGTGGACGACTCGACGCCTGAGATGCTGGCCTACGCACAGGAGCAGCTTCTGGCCCTGGGCGCGGTGGATGTCTGGTTTACCTCCATTCAGATGAAGAAGAGCCGCCCCGGCGTTCTTCTGAGCGCCCTGGTACCGGCATCGCTGGAGAGCGGTGCCGCAGAGCTGATCCTCAGGGAGACTTCCACGCTGGGTATTCGTGTGCGTCCGGTGGAGCGCTATGAAGCTCTGCGGGAGGTGAAGGAGGTCACTAGCCCATTTGGAGCAGTCCAAGTGAAGGTCAAGCGGCTGGGGCATCAGGTTGTGGGGGTCTCTCCTGAATATGAGCCGTGCAGACGCATAGCACAGGAGAGGGGTCTGCCCCTGGCAGAAGTGTACCGCCTGGTAAGCGAGGCGGCGTGGAAGCAGGTGACCGGCCAGGTCCGTAAGGAGACAGAGGACTAGGTCACTATGGCCTGGAGCCTTGACGACATCCTTACGTCTAGCTATACTTCTTATTGAGAAGGCTGCCCGTGTAGGAGCAACTTTGGTTTGTACGACTCAAGCCGCTTTGGCTTGAGTCGTATTTGGGTGGAGCGATGGCCCGAGTGGCGCAATGGCAGCGCAACCGATTTGTAATCGGTAGGCTAGTGGGTTCGACTCCCCTCTCGGGCTCTTACGCGGTATACGCCTATATGTGTGGTATGCTAATATCGAGGGCGCAAGCAGGGGTGGGTGAGCGGTTAATACCACCAGACTGTAAATCTGGCGCCCGAAAGGGCTACGTAGGTTCGAATCCTACCCCCTGCACATATATACGATGCGGGCAAGAGCTGGACTGAGACAAGAGGGTGGCCCACATAGCTCAGTCGGCAGAGCACGTTCTTGGTAAGAACGAGGTCATCGGTTCAAATCCGATTGTGGGCTCCATGCAAGGAGAGGATAGATGGCAAAACAGAAGTTCGTGCGGACCAAGCCTCACGTAAACGTGGGAACCATTGGGCATGTGGATCACGGGAAGACCACCCTGACTGCAGCGATTACCAAGGTGCTGGAGGCATCTGGAACCAGCACCAAGTACCGCGCCTTTGATTCCATCGATAACGCCCCGGAGGAGAAGGCCCGTGGTGTGACCATCGCCATTCAGCACATTGAGTATGAGACGGAGAGCCGCCATTACGCTCATGTGGACTGCCCCGGCCACGCCGATTACATCAAGAACATGATCACCGGCGCGGCGCAGATGGATGGCGCCATCCTGGTGGTCAGCGCCCCGGATGGGCCGATGCCCCAAACCAGGGAACACATCCTTCTGGCACGCCAGGTGGAGGTGCCCCGGATGGTGGTGGCTCTGAACAAAGTAGACGCCATGGAAGATGAGGAGCTCCTCGAACTGGTGGAGATGGAGGTCCGTGAGCTGCTCACTAAGTACGAGTTCCCAGGCGATGAGATTCCCATTGTGCGTGTGAGTGCGCTAAAAGCTCTGGAGGATGAGGGCAGGGTTGATAGTCCGTGGTCGAAAGGGATCATGGATCTGATGAAAGCGGTGGACGAGTACATCACGGTCCCGCCACGCCCTGCCGACAAGCCGTTCCTGATGCCCGTGGAGGATGTCTTCGGCATCAAGGGCCGGGGCACAGTGGTCACCGGCCGCGTGGAACGCGGGGTGGTGAAAACAGGGGACGACATTGAGATCATCGGCCTCCAGGACACCAAGAAGACGGTGGTTACCGGCGTGGAGATGTTCCACAAGACCCTTGATGAGGGAGAGCCAGGCGACGCAGTGGGATGCCTCCTGCGAGGCGTCGATCGCGATGACGTGATCCGTGGCCAGGTGCTGGCCAAACCCGGCTCCATTACTCCACACACTGACGCTCAGGGGGAGGTATACGTCCTGACCAAGGATGAGGGAGGCCGCCATACTCCCTTCTTTAACGGGTACAAGCCGCAGTTCTATATCCGCACCACCGATATTACGGGAGAGATAGAGCTGCCTGAGGGTGTGGAGATGGTGATGCCCGGCGATCACATCAATATGAAGATCAAGCTGATCTACCCCGTTGCCCTGGAGAATGGGGTACGCTTTGCCATCCGCGAAGGAGGACGAACGGTCGGGTCAGGGGTGATCACGGAGGTCGTTAGCTAGGTAGTCATGGCAAAAAAGAAGGGCGGAGCTCGCATCATCGTCACGTTGGCCTGTGCAGATTGCCGGGAACGAACGTACACCTCTACAAAGAATCGGCACAGTGATCCGAACCGCCTTGAGCTGAACAAGTTCTGCCCCAGGTGTCGTGGACATCGCGTTCACCGTGAGGTGAGGTAACCGTGGCCCGTTCATTCCGAGGCGGCATTCTCCGCCGCCCCTCCGCAACCGAGTCCGGGTCTCGTGGTGGTCTTTTTCAGTTCTTCGGTGAGGTGGTCGGAGAGCTCAAGAAGGTCACTTGGCCCTCACGAGAGGAGACCACCAGGCTGACCATGCTGGTCATCGCTATCTCCGCGACTATAGGTATTGCTCTGGGTCTTATCGATATAGGGTTCGCTCGTGTATTCGAGCGGTTCATAGAAGGGCTGTTCCCCTTTGGCACATCATAAAGAGCCCGCGCTGTCAGCCTCCAAATCAATGAATACGATTGAAACGCCCACAACCCGATGGTATTTTGTGCAAACCTACTCCGGCCAAGAGGAGCGGGTGCGCAAAAACCTGGAACAGCGCATTGCGACTATGGATATGCGCGACAAGATATTCCAGGTAGTGGTTCCCACGGAGGAGATCATTGAGATCAAGGAGGGGAAACGCACTCCCAAGCGGGAGCGGCTGTACCCCGGCTACCTTCTGGTGCAGATGGCCCTGGACGATGAAAGCTGGTACGTGGTCCGGAACACGCCCGGAGTGACCGGATTCGTCTCTTCCGAGGATGAGCGGGAGATGCGGCCTAAGCCAGTGCCTCTGGAGGAGTGGGAGGTAGAGAACATCCTTAAACAGATGGAGTCGGCGACGCCCAAGGCCAGAGTGGGCTTTACCGAGGGCGAGAGCATCAGGATCACCGATGGTCCCTTCGCCGATTTCATCGGCATGGTGAACTATATAGACCATGAAAAGGGAAAGGTACGGGTGCTGGTATCCTTCTTCGGGAGGGAGACCCCAGTAGAACTGGACTTTCTCCAGGTGGAGAGGCTGTAGAACCCAATGGCTAAGAAGATCCGAACACTCATCAAGCTTCAGATTGAAGCGGGGAAGGCCACGCCGGCCCCACCCATCGGGCCTGCGCTGGGTCAGCACGGGGTCAACATCATGGCCTTCGTGAAGGAGTACAACGCCAAGACCGCATCCATGGGGGGGATAGTTCCCGTGGAGATGACGGTCTACGAAGATAGCTCCTTCACCTTTGTAACAAAGACATCCCCTGCTTCAGATCTCATCCGCAAAGCGGCAGGTGTTGAAAAGGGCAGCAGTCAGCCGCTTCAAGAGAAGGTCGGTACAATCTCCCGGTCTGCTGTCCGCGACATTGCGGAACAGAAGATGAAAGATCTCAACGCCAACTCCATTGAAGGGGCCATCCGCATTATTGAGGGTTCCGCTCGGAGCATGGGTATTGACGTAACGGAGTAGCTGATGCCAAAGCATGGGAAGAGATATAGAGATGCACTGGCAGAGGTGGCCCGCAAGGATCAATACGACCTTGAGGGGGCAATCACGGTGCTCAAGCGAACTGCTACCTCTAAGTTCGATGAAACGGTGGAGATACACCTGCGAACAGGGTGCGATCCCCGGCATGCCGACCAGTTGGTGAGAGGCGTAGCGGCGCTGCCCCACGGGCTTGGTAAAGAGGTGCGTGTGGCGGTGTTCGCCTCCGGAGATGCTGCACGGCAGGCTCAGGAGGCGGGTGCTGACGCTGTGGGAGAGGACGACCTGATCAAACGGATCGAGGATGGCTGGGTGCAGTTTGATGTCGCCATCGCCACGCCGGAGGTCATGGGAAAGATCGCCCGACTTGGGCGGATATTGGGCCGGCGAGGGCTAATGCCCAATCCAAAGTCAGGCACCGTGGTCCAAGCCCAGGATATCCCCCGTGCAATTAACGACGCCCGCATGGGCCGTGTGGAGTTTCGCATGGACCGCACGGCGATCATCCACGCGCCGGTGGGAAAGGCCAACTTTGAAGAGGGTGCGCTACTGGACAACCTTGAGACGATAGTTGACAACGTGGTGCGAGCCCGCCCGACGAGTCTCAAGGGCCAGTATATCCGCAGCGCCTATTTGACAAGCACTATGGGTCCCAGCATCAAACTGGACCTTTCCAAACTGTTGACTGTTAAAGTAGAATAGTTTCTAAAGCCGTAGACAGCGGGTCTCCAGTACGCTGGAGTTAAATAGAATGCCCGCCGAGGTGGAATAGCTGCCCGATTGACAGTGGGCTATTTTTCCTGGTGCTGCGGCGCCAGGATTTTTTGTTGAGATAGGTAGAAAAATGCCAACGCAGAAAAAGATCGAGATGGTGGAGAAGCTCACGCAGGAGCTCTCCGGGTGCACGGTGACCGTGGCCACAGACTTCAGCGGAATGTCGGTGAAGGCCATGGCGGAGTTGCGGCGCCATCTGAAGCAACAGGGCATTGAGTACAGGGTGGTCAAGAACACCCTGGCGCAGCGTGCTGCAGAGGCGGCGGGGCAACCGGCCATCAAAGAGATCCTGGAGGGCCCCACGGGGTTCGCCATGGGCTATGGCGACCCGCTGGCCCCGGTCAAGCTGCTCGTAGAGTACGCGCGGACCAACCGGCTCCCTTTACAGGTACGCGGGGTGGTGTTGGACGGTATAGTGTACAAGGATCAGGCGGCCCGCGACCTAGCCACCCTGCCCTCCCGAGAGGAGTTGGCAGGCAGACTGGTTGGCCTGCTTTCCAGCCCACTGGTCCGCCTGGCAACGGTGCTGAACGGCCCGTTACAGGGGTTGGTCAACACGCTCAACAGTCCGATGACGGGGCTGGCCAACGTGCTCCGACAGCATGCAACCCGGCAGACAGGGTGATAACGATTGGTTAACAAGGGACAGGTAGTACTAGAGGAGGTAGCGTCTTGAGCAAGGACGAAGTGCTAGAGGCCATCAAGGGCCTAACCGTGGTAGAGCTCGCTGATCTGGTGAAGAGCCTGGAGGAGGAGTTTGGCGTCAGTGCGGCTGCGGTCGCCGCCCCTGCGGTCGCCGTTGCGGCAGGAGCTCCTGCGCCCGGCGCTCCGGGTGCCGCCGCCGGAGAGGCCGAAGAGGAGCAGACGGAGTTTAACGTCATCATCACTGAAACCGGTCCCAACAAGATCAACGTGATCAAGGCGGTCCGGGAGGTCACGACTCTGGGTCTTCGAGAGGCAAAGGATCTGGTGGAGAGCGCCCCCAAGGCTGTGCAGGAGGGGGTCAGCAAGGATGACGCCAAGCAGACCAAAGAGAAGCTAGAGGCCGCCGGGGCAACGGTGACTGTAGAATAGCCCTGGCTAAAGTCACTTGTAGGTAGTGTCGTGAGCCGTCGAAAAGACCGCGAGCGGTATGAGTCCAGGAAACACCTCTACCCCGATTACACCGGGTTCCGCGGGTATAACGTGGAGACGGACAGGCCGGGGCTGACGGCGCTGCAAGCGGTCACGTGTACCGTATGTGGTCGTAAACGTAACGTACCCCCTGAGGTAGCTGAAGAGCAGGGAGAGCGATACGTCTGCCAAAGCTGCCAGGAGGCGGGAAAAGGATAGCAGGTGGAAGGCCAGCCGCGGCCGCAGTATCACGTGATGATCCGGGACCTCCCTGCGGGTGAGCGTCCCCGGGAGCGGCTGCGCGACCACGGTCCCACCTATCTCAGCAACGCCGAGCTGATCGCGATTCTGCTACGCACCGGCACCACCTCTGAAAACGTCGTCGCCCTGGCGACGCGCCTGCTTTCCCAGTACGGTGGCCTTGAGGGGCTGGCGAAGGCGAGCTTCCGGGAGCTGTCCAACCAGCACGGTATGGGGGAGGCCAAGACAAGCCAGCTCAAGGCGGCTCTGGAGCTGGGTAAAAGGCTGCTGGCCACCAGCGACGAGCAGCGGG
>JAPUKM010000116.1 GCA_027295645.1 Chloroflexota bacterium
GGCGATGTAGTCGGCCTCCCTGAGGAGGGCGCGCCGCAGGAGGAAGGTGAACTTGATCTTGTCGTTGCAGGCCCGGCAGGCATGAGGAGTGCGGCCGCGGGTGTACTCCCGGACGAAGTAGTCGACGACGTGGGTCTGGAACTCGCGCTCGAAGTTGAGGAGGTAGTGGGGGACGCCGATGATCTGGCAGGTGCGTCGGGCGTCGTCGACGTCCTCGACGGAGCAACAGCCGCGGTGTTGGGGGGAGGCCTCCTCGGCGTCCGGGGTGCTCCAGAGGCGCATGGTGACGCCGATGACGTCGTAGCCCTCCTTCTTCAGGAGGAGGGCGGCGACGGAGGAGTCGACTCCTCCGCTCATGGCGACGACGACGCGGGGCTTGGACATGGTTTGTTCTTCTTACTAGCTACTGGCTACAGGAATAGAACTGTACATCTATGGAGAAGAGGGTAGCATGTGGAGACGGGACGGGCAATGGGATAGGAGAGGGCTGGTTTGACCATTTGAAATGCGCATTCCTATAATGGGTGGGTCATTACAAGGGGGGAGAGCGCCTGGAGCCGGTAGAGTACGCCCGTAAAGCGGTAGATGTGGCCTCTGAGATGCAGGCCGTTGATATCCTGATGCTGGATGTCAGCGATGTGAGCAGCTTTGCGGACTATTTCGTGATCTTGAGCGCGGACAACCGGCGGCAGCTGGAGGCGCTTGCAGAGGACCTTGCCCAGACTCTGAAACAGGCGGGGGCATCGCTCCATCACCGGGAGGGCACGGCGGACTCTGGGTGGGTGCTGCTGGACTTCGGCGATGTGCTGCTACACGTGTTCGCGACGGAGGCCCGGGAATACTACAGGATGGACCAGCTTTGGTCCAAGGGCAGGACGGTGGTCAGGATTCAATGATCCAGGGGTCCAGGCTCCTGTCGTAGCTCAGGAGCTCCGCCTGGTCAAAGAAGAGGGCGATCTCACGCTGTGCCGCCTCCGGTGAGTCGGAGCCGTGCACCAAGTTCCGCCCGATGTCCAGGGCAAAATCGCCGCGGATGGTCCCGGGCGTGGCTTTGGCCGGGTCGGTTTCACCCATGGTCTGGCGCACGATATCTATGGCACGGTTGCCCTCCAGTACCGTTGCGACGACGGGAGAAGAGGTGATGAACCGCACGAGGCCTTCGAAGAAGGGTTTGCCGATGTGGGCTTCGTAGTGACGTTCAGCCATGGGGCGGTCGATCTGAATCAGCTTGATGGCGACGATGTTGAGTCCGCGGGCCTCAAGGCGGGCGATGATGGTGCCCGCCAGTCCGCGCTGAACGGCATCCGGTTTTGCCAAGACGAGGGTACGTTCCATGTTCGGGCAAGTTTACCATATTTGCCGCCACGGCCTATCTGTGGCGCTGTTGACCGCCCAAAAATGTCGTGGTAGCCTGCGTGCGATGTGGGAGGGGAGCCATAAGCGGGATGCACATCCCGAGGCTTGCGTCGGCGAGGATTAGGTAGTTGATCACGGGGGCCTAGGCCTCCGTCTTGCCAGGCGGATCTTCCTTGAACGAGCGCCGGACTCTATATTTCTTTTTGTCTGAGATGTAAGGAGGGAACTTTGAGAGGTGTTATTTTGGCGGCGGGGTGTGGGAGACGACTCTCCGCCCATAATGGACACGGGTCCAAAGTGCTTCTGCCGGTTGCGGGACAACCCATCATAGACTACACGCTGGAGGCGTTCAGGCAGGTGGACGTTACCGATCTGGTGATCGTGATCGGCTACGAGGGCGATGCTGTGCGTGAGAGCGTCGGCGATGGATCGGAGCGCGGACTCAATATCCAGTATGTCTTCAATCCCTATTACGAACAGGGGAACGCGCTATCGCTCTATGCCGCCCGGCCCCTGATGAACGGAGACCCGTTCCTGCTCTCTATGGCGGACCATGTCATCTCACCGGAGCTGCTGGCACGGATGCTGGAGATACGGGAGCCGGTCAACGCGCTTGCGGTGGACTTCACGACCTCCGCTCACCATTTGGAGGAGAGTACTCGGGTCATGGTGGACCAGGAGGGTCTGATTACCGATATAGGGAAAGAGATCATCCGGTGGAACGGCGTGGATGCCGGGGTGTTTCAGCTCACCCCCGCCGTTTTCGAGGCGATTGATGAGATCATCAGTGAGAAGGGGAGCGAGCATCTACTCAGCCAGGCTATCACCCGGATGATCGAGAGGGAGCATGTGCTGTGGGCCTGCGATATCTCAAGCTGCTTCTGGCATGACATTGATACGTGGGACGATCTGCAGGTGGTGAGACGAGTTATGGCGGGTGAGGAAGCGTGGACGTACCAAAGGACGGTCTAGTCTCACGGTACGTCAACCGACGGGTTTCGCGCCCGATGTCCAGGTGGCTGGCCAAGACGCCGGCCACTCCCAACCAGGTGTCGGTGGCGAGCTTTGTCATCGCTCTGGGCTCTCTGGGGCTCTTTGCCAGCGATCACAGTATCTGGGCGGGGCTTGCGGTGCAGGCCTCCTCCATTGTGGACGGGGTGGACGGGGACCTGGCGCGGCTGAAGGGTATGGCCACGCGGTTCGGCGGCTTCTTCGATGCGGTGCTGGACCGCTACGCGGACGTGGCCATCCTGGGCGGTCTGGCCTACTGGTCGTTTGAGTTCGAGGATAGGGTGCCCGCCGAGCTTCTTGCGGTTGTCAGCCTGCTGGCTATCGCGGGAACGTTTATGGTGAGCTACACGCGCGCCCGCGCCGAGGCCTCGCTGGGAGGCGGCTTTCCGGGACTGGCGGGGAGCCTGGCCTCACGGGATGCGCGGCTTCTTCTCATCACGGTCGGAGCGGTGTTGGGACAGGCTCTGGTAACGCTGATCCTGCTGGCCGGCTTCACCAATGCCGTTGTGGTCTGGCGCGTTGCGCAGGCACGAGGTCGCTCCTGATGTTTGAGCCGTGGCTCTATGTGCCCTGGATGCTTGGCGCGTACCTGCTGGGGTCTCTGTCCGTTGGAGACCTGGTGGCCCGTACCGCGGGTGTGAACATCCGCACAGTAGGCACGGGAAATCCGGGTGCCGCCAATATCTACAGAGAGATTGGTCGAGGGCATGGCATAGCGGTACTGGTGCTGGACGTGGCGAAGGGGGCTGCCGCTACGGTGCCGCTCCTTGTGCTGGACGAGCCCAGCTTGGCGAGGGTGCTGGCAGGCGGCGGGCTGCTTCTCGGGCATTTCTTCCCGGTCTTCTGGCGGTACCATGGGAGCACCGGGCTGGCCGCGGGCATGGGGACCACAACGGGCCTGATACCGCTGGGTGTTCTCATTGCTGGGCCGTTGGCAATGCTGACGGTATATCTCACACGGAAGGCGGGGTATGCGGGGCTGCTGTTCTTCGCAGTCACAGTACCGGTAGGAGGGCTGCTCCACCGGGACGTTGTGGGGGCGCTGGCCGTTCTAGCGGTGGGGGTGGCGATCATAATCCGCGCGCGGCTCCAGTATGGCACATGGATCAGGCCGCGGAGCGACGGTCAGGTCCAGGCGTAGAACCCCTGGCCGCTCTTCCGCCCAAGCTGCCCCTTCTGGACCATCTCCGTCAGCAGACGCGGGGGATCGTATTTGGGGTCGTTGAGGAGCCTGTGCAACGAGCTGGCCAGGTCATGGAACTGGTCAAGGCCGACGTTGTCGAGGAGGCGCAGGGGACCCATGGGATAGCCGGTGCCGAGCTGCATGCAGGTATCGATGTCCTCTTTGGAGGCCACTCCCTGCTCCAGGATCCGCACTGCCTCCAGGAGGTAGGGCGCCAGCAGTCTGTTGATAATGAATCCGGGTGAGTCCGAGCATGTGACCACCGTTTTGCCCAGGGACTCACAGAAGGCTTTTGCGCCGTCGAGGGTGTCCTGGCTGGTGAGCTCGCTGCGGACCATCTCGATCATCTTGCTGGAGGGAGCCGGAATAAGGACGTGCAGCCCGACGACTCTGTCGGGTCGATTGGTGGCCCTGGCGATCTCAATGATGGGCAGGGTAGCGGTGTCCGAGGCGAGGATCGTGCCCGGGGGACAGATGGCGTCCAGCTTCCCGAAGAGCTCCTTTTTGACCTCGAGGTCCTCTACGATGGTCTCGATGACGATGTCGCACTTCCGGAGGGTATCAAGCTCCAGGGTGGTCTCGATTCGACCGATGGCATCGATCTTGTCCTGCTCGCTGATCTGCTCTCGCTGCACCAACTTGTTCAGACCGTTTTCGATGTTGGCCATTGCCCGGTTGATGCTTTCTGCCCGCCGGCCCACCATGACGGTGGGATAGCCGGCCTGGATGCAGGTCTGTACGATGCCGAACCCCATGACACCGGTCCCTACGATGCCGACTGTGTTGAACGTACTCAAGGCAGCCTCCTTTGGCTCTTCAGTCCGAGTTAGCAGGTAGCTGGGTGGAAGGTCCACGCCATCAAGGGAGCTATTCGCCTATCTCCGGTAGATGATGGCATCACCGTAGGCCGCGCCGTACATGGCAATCTCGATATCTTTAACCTGGCGCTCGCCGGCCTCCCCGCGGAGCTGGCGGACGATCTCCATGTGATTACCCCAGCCGTTCAGGTGTGCCTCAGAGAGGAGCCCGCCGCTGGTGTTCATGGGAAGCCTGCCTCCGACCTCGACCCCTCCGTTCTGTGTGAAGGCGGCGGCCTCCCCAGGTCCGCAGAATGCGAAGCGCTCCAGGGCGACCCAGGGGAGGTATGAGAAGGCGTCGTAGGTGTAGAGGGCGTCGATGTCCTCCGGTTTGACCCCCGCCATCTGATAAACCCTGAGATCCTCAGGCTTGGGGGCATAGGTGAATTCGTCCTGCTGGAGCATCCCCTGGCCAGGCAGTCCGAAGATGAACTCCTGCCTGCCGCCGCGTATTCCCTGCATCCCCATGATGTAGACGGGGGGCTTCTTGAGCGCCCTGGCCCGCTCTGCGGTGGTGATGATGACACAGGTGCCTCCGTCGTTGACCTGGCAGTAGTCAAAGAGGCGGAGAGGCTCGCAGACAAAGCGGGCGTTCAGGTAGTCGTCGAGGGTGAGGGGGTCGCGCCTGATGGCGTAGGGGTTCATGGAGGCGTGCTTGCGGAAGGCGATGGGGATGGCGGCCAACTGCTCCGAGGTGACACCGTAGCGGTGGAAGTAGTTCTGCGCCGCCAGGGCGGCACCGGCGCCGGGAGAGGTCATGCCGTAAGGAGGACTCTCCCCGTGACCGCCGCCGGCTTCTCGAGCCTCCTCCGCGCCTCCGCCGCCGACCATCCGGGGGCCCTGGCCGGTGCCAAATATACAGGCCACGTAGTCTGCGATGCCGTGGTGGACGATGAAGGAGGCCCACTGGACGACGCTTCCGTTGAACCGTCCGTGGTTCCAGGTCTGGCCGTACCAGTTAAGCTCCAGGCCGAGGGTGTACGCCACGGCGTCCACGTCTGCGGAGCCGGGGGCGCCGACATTGGTGCAGAGACCATCGATATCCTCTTTGCGGAGGCCACAGTCGTCAATGGCGTTCTGCATCGCTTCGCCAATCAGGTCCATGGGGTGCCGGCCGAGCGAACGGGCGAACTCTGTGTGGCCGATTCCTACAATGGCAACGCTATCTTTCAGAGAATTCGATGCGGGCATATGGAGATCTCCTTCATTGGGTTCAGTAGGAGCGACTGCAGTTTACTACTCTTTGGCGTACGGTTCGAGTCCGATGACGTGGGTACCGATACGCGCAGATCAGGCGGGGCGGTTCGGCTCAGTGATGGTGGGACGCCGGAGATAGGCCGGCTGGAGGGTGGCCAGGTCCTGTGTTTCACCGGAGACCAGCCGGGCATAGCCCAGGTGGGCAAGTGAGGATATGCGTAGCCCCGATAGGTACGGTGTAGCCAGCCGGATATCCTGGGAGAGGGTGGCAGCAGTATCGGTGATGGCGGAGCCGTGGTCGTGGAGGCCCTCGCCGCAGAGGAGGACGGGGGAGGGCAGACGCGGTAGAAGCCGCTCAGGTGGCGCGATCTCCTCGGGAGCGTCCTGCTGGAACCGGCCCTGGTCCTCATTGAAAAGCGCCCAGGCCAGTTCGCCGCGGCCAGCGTCCAGAAGGGCCGCCACGGGGAGTCCGGCGGCGCGGAGGGGGTAGGCTTCGCACTCCAGCGTGCCCGCAGCCACCACGGGAAGGGCCCAGGCTGCGGCGAGGCCCTTGGCGACGCTGATGCCCACCCGCAGGGCGCTGAAGCGACCGGGGCCGAGGGCAACGGCGATTCCGGCCAGGTGCCGGACCTCCGTGCTTTCGGCGGCAAGCATGGCCTGAATGGCCGGCAGGAGCTCTACGGAATGGTTGTGCTGGGAGCGCCACTGGACAAGGCGCAGGACGTGGCCCTCCGCGTTTACGAGGGCGATGCCGGCGTTGAGTGTGGATGTGTCGATGGCCAAGAGCATCGGGTGCAGTATATCCCTGGTTGCGCTACAACGGTTATGTTTTGCCCGCCCAGCCCACGCCAGACGGGTGGTGTCCGATCTCAAGATAGCGAGGGTATGGGGCTAGGCTAGCGGGCTGTAGGGCTTTGGTGTTGACAATACTAGGGTTGATTTTTCCCACCCAGCCCGCCCTCAGGGGTATTAGGGAGATCAGGGGGACACCCCCTGCACCCCCGGCAGGGAATCCTTCGATAGACTCAGGACAGGCTTCGGTTCCCTACACTCTCCCATGAAGGGTGCCAATGCCAGCCGTACCAATGCTTTTGCTAAAGGCCCTGAGGAGCTCTGTGTAGCGGTTGCCGTGGGCGGTGAAGGTCAGGCTACGGGACTCGTCGCCCGTATGCTCCATCTCTATCATGAGGTGCTCTGCGGGGAACACGGGCATAGCTTTATCGGCCCACTCGACGACGCAGACTCCGCCGCCCTCGATATATTCGTCAAGGCCGAGGTCCTGGACTTCATGAAGCTGGTCTAACCGGTACAGGTCTATGTGATAGAGCATCAGCCGGCCCCGGTGCTCGGTTGCGAGGACGAAGGTGGGACTCCGTACGTGTGAGTCTATGCCGAGTCCGCGGGCGATCCCCTGGGTAAGGCAGGTCTTGCCGGCGCCAAGCTCACCGGCGAGGAGGATCAGGTCGCCGGGCTTGGCCGCCCGGCCAAGCCGTTGCCCGAGGGCCTGGGTCTGCTCCGGGGAGTGGGTCTCTATGGTTATTGAGGTGTTGGTGCTGCTCTGCAACTGATGTACTCCACTAGGACTCGGCATGACACGGTGCAGCGGCCTTCTGAGTCACCACAAGAGGTCCTCAAATGGGAAGTTTACGTGTGAAAGTGG